>CAZQSC010000150.1:0-5898 GCA_964595705.1 uncultured bacterium
TCCGATTAACTGGACATCAAAGGGGACCATATCCCAGGTTATTTCTATCCCGCACACCTTCCAGGACCTACCCACTAAGCGACGGCAAGTCTCTTTAACTACAGCGTAAGCTTCCGGCAGGATATCGTCCAGTGTCTCACCCTCGGCAAGCCTCTGCTTGAACTCAGGGGTCTTGGCTTGCAGCTCCTCGTCAGAAAGCTTGTGATAGTCCTCGTAGAAGCGGTTTATCTTTTCGACAATGGGCTGGAGTTTTTTCACCTCTCGCTCGTGCTTAGTGCCGAACAACTTAGCAGCTACTTTAGCGAACATACTTGTTCATCTCCTTGAAACAGAAAGAGTTTGGACCCAGACTACTCTCCATATTGCAATCTCTCTGCCAAAATCTCAGGCAGCCCGGCAGCACGAATGGCCGCCTGGGCCCCTGATATGTCATATTCGGCTCGCAGTATTCTCACTTCAGAGGCCTCAGTGTCGCATAGGGCGAAACAAGCCTTGGGGTTGCGGTCACGGGGCTGTCCCACACTGCCAGTGTTTATGATATACCTTGAGTCAGAGTGAATCTGTACTCGATCAGAGAAGTCCCACTGAAGCCCCCTTGGTCCCTGTATAAACATCATAGGTCGATGAGAATGGGCAACAAAGCAGATACTGCCTTCAAAATAGCTAAAGGCAGCCAGCGCATCGTAAGGAGAGAGGATGTAGTCCCACAGCTCTGGCCTTTGGGGTGTAGAGTGAACTAAGGTAGAGGGGCCCGTCTTCAGCAGAAGGGGAAGGGCTCTCAAGTACTGTTTACTCTCTTCGGAGAGGTGCTCGGCTGTCCACAAGACAGCCTCACGGGCATAGGGGTTAAAGTAAGAGATATCGGTCAGCCCCACAGCAGCATAATCGTGGTTTCCCGCCACTGTTTTATCCGTTAGGCTACGGACCAACTCTACACATTCTTCAGGGTTAGCCCCATATCCCACTATGTCTCCCAAACAGAGGTATTGGTCAATCTGATGGTTCTCCAGGACCCTCAGGACTGCTTCCAGTGCCTGCAGGTTTCCATGGATGTCCGAGATCAGAGCATAGCGCATCCTGTTTAACCCAGCTTTGGAAAACATCGAAACAAAGAATGAGAATTGGCCACTGGTGACTGGTTTATCAATCACCACTCACCAGTAACCAATAGGGAACAATCTAATAAGATATTGTGAGTGCGTTTCAATGGCCAAATTTTTCGGATTTAAGTTTAATTACCTCTTCGCTCTTTGCGATAGCGTCCAGTATACCGTTCACGAACTTGGCTGCTTTTTCTCCACTGAAGGTTCGGCTCAGCTCAATAGCCTCATTTATGGAGACTTTTGGGGGAATCTCTTCCAAACCAAACAGCTCAGCCAATCCGATACGCAACACTATTCTCTCTATGCGTCCGATGCGGGAGATCTCCCAATTCAGAGCAGCACGGCCTATAAGCTGATCGAATCGCCTGTGGTTGTCTAAGACATTTCGGCAGAGCCTCAGGGCGAAATCCTGCAGAGGCTCTGACAGATTCTCTCTTCGGGCCAGCTCGGCAACGGCCACCTCAATGGGGTCACCCGAGCTTTCCACCCAGTAGAGGGCTTGAAGCGCAACCTGTCTGGCTGTTCTTCTGCCTGTCATTCTTTCCTACACTCAGATTTTACTGAACAGGTCCGTCATCTCGATTGCTCCCAGGGCAGCGTCCCAGCCCTTGTTGCCTGCCTTTGTGCCTGCTCTCTCGATGGCCTGCTCGATGGTATCAGTGGTTAATATACCAAAGGCGATGGGCATCCCGGTCTCCAGAGAAACCTTCGCTACCCCCTTGGAGACCTCTGAGGCGATATACTCGAAGTGGGGGGTAGCCCCTCGGATTACCGCTCCCAGACAGATTACTGCATCATATTTTTCGCTCTGGGCAAGTCTTTTAGCTGTCAGAGGTATCTCAAAGGCGCCGGGAACCCAAACGACGTCGATTCTCTCCTCATCGCACTCGTGCCGTCTGAGACAGTCCAGTGCCCCCTCAAGCAGTTTAGCCGAAATGAACTCATTGAATCTGCTCACCACAATGCCGAAGCTTCTGTCCCGGGCAGTGAGTTTCCCCTCATAAGTATTTGGCATCTTTCGACTCTCCTTTCTCATCAACCTGACCCTATCGGAAGGGGCCAAGAGCTATTCAGACAAAGTGGGTTAAAGGATATGGCCCAATTTCTCCTTCTTTGTTTTTAAATACTTGGCGTTTATCTCATTGGGGACAATCTTGATTGGCACGCGTTCTACGATCTCCAGACCATATCCAGCCAGTCCAATCACTTTTTTAGGATTGTTGGTCAACAGTCTGATCTTTTTTATTCCGAGGTCAACGAGGATCTGGGCGCCGAGACCGTAATCTCTGAGGTCTGGGGGGAAACCGAGTGCTACATTGGCCTCTACCGTGTCGTAGCCTTCGTCCTGAAGCCGGTAGGCGTGGATTTTATTGGCCAGGCCGATTCCCCTGCCTTCCTGGCGCATATAGAGAAGCGCCCCTCTGCCTTCTTTGTCAATCATTCTAAGGGACTCTTCCAATTGCTTCCCACAGTCGCAGCGCTTAGAGTGGAAGACATCGCCGGTGAGGCATTCAGAGTGGACCCTCACCAGAACGCTTTGGCCGGAGGCTACATCGCCTTTTACCAGTGCCAGGTGATGATGCTCGTCGATGGTGGTCCGGTAGAGGTAAAGGTCGAAGTCACCGAACTCTGTGGGCAGTTTTGTCTTGACTACACATCGGACCAGCTTCTCGGTCCGGCGTCGGTATTCAATCAGGTCTTTGATGGAGACCATCTTCAGGCCGAATCTTCTGGCCATTTCTCGCAATTGTGGCACTCGGGCCATAGTGCCATCGTCGGCCATAATTTCACACAGCACGCCTGCAGGTTGAAATCCGGCCAACCGTGCCAGGTCAACTGCAGCCTCGGTGTGTCCCGCCCTTTTCAGAACCCCACCAGATTCTGCCCGCAAGGGGAACACATGCCCCGGCCGGGCAAAATCCTCTGGCCGGGCATCCGGGTTGATGAATTTCTGGATGGTGACCGCCCGGTCATGGGCGGATATACCGGTAGTCGTCCCCTCAACAGCATCAATAGTGACGGTGAAAGGTGTGCCATGGAGGGCAGTGTTTCTGGAGACCATCATTTCCAATCCGAGTTTCTCCAGCCTCTCTTTATTGGCAGGCAAACAGATCATCCCTCGGCCATACTTGGCCATAAAATTGATAGCCTCGGGTGTGACCCGCTCAGCAGCCATTATGAAATCTCCCTCATTCTCGCGGTTCTCATCGTCTACCACGATGACCATCTTCCCCGCCCTGATATCCTCTATTGCCTCCTCAATTCTGTCAAAATCTGGCATCTAACCCTCACCTCTCTGGTTCCTACGACCAACATTTAGGAAGGGATCAAAATCCCACCTGCTGGAGCCACTGCTGGGTGATTTTCGGCTCGTAGTTGCCTTCTACCAGTTTTACTACGTATTTGGCCAATATGTCGGTTTCAATGTTGACCCTCGTCCCCGGAGACTTTAGATGAATAGTGGTATTCTGCCAGGTATAAGGGATAATGGAGACAGTGAACAGCCTGTCGGAGACAGAGACCACGGTGAGACTGATTCCATCTACTGCAATGGAGCCTTTGGGGACGATGTATTTCTTAAGTTCGTCGGCCGTCTTCACGGTGAGCACTGTGCTACCCGGCTGTTGTTGGCGCTGTATAATCTCTCCCACTCCATCCACATGTCCGGTAAGCAGGTGACCACCCAGCCGGTCAGCGGGTCGCAGGGCAGGCTCTAAGTTGACCGGATCACCAGGTTTAAGACTACCCAATGTGGTCAATCGGAGCGTCTCGGCTACCGACTCAATGGTAAAACACCGGTTGTTGAGGTCCACTATCGTCTGGCAGGCACCGTCGATGTTGATGCTATCGCCAGGCTTGGCATCCTCAAGTACCTTCTGAGCTCTCACCGTCATCCTCTGAAACTGACCCCGACGCTCCACCTGCACCACCTCTCCTACCTCTTTAATTATCCCGGTGAACAATCTCTTATCCTCGGAGTATTCTGAGTCTTTCACTATCGTGATCCTCTCGTAAAAAGTTGCATTTCCCCTCCCCTGTGGGGAGGGGGACACCCTCACCCTTTCCCTCTCCCTCAAGGGAGAGGGAATACTCTGGACTTTTTACGAACGGATCAGTAGCTTGGTTTTGTTTCAATCCGCATTCTCATTGTTGGCAAACCAATGTCAAGTGCCCTCGGAGACGTGAAACGTGATGCGTAAAACGTGTAATCTCAGTAAGATGTTTTACGTTTCACCTGCGCCTGTGACACTTTCTCCCAGTGTTCACCTGCGTTTGGTATAACGAAGTCAAGCTAAATATCCACTGTAGACTATGTCTTCTCCGCACCGCCTTATTTGGATATCTCTCAGCGGTAAAGAGGCGGATATCGACTCAATCCCCAGGCCTTTGACAGCAGAGAGGCCCTCTCCCAGGATACGAGGTGCGATGAAGACAATCACTTTGTCCACCACTTTGGCTTTAAGTGCCGAAGCAGCGATATGGGCACCTCCCTCAATCAGGATGCTGGTAATCTGGTGTCTGCCTGCTTTTCTGGTCACTGCTTCGATGTCTACCCATCCATTTGGTGTGGAGGGAAGCTGCCATATTTCAGCTCCACAGCCTCTGAGACAGTCCACCCTCTGCTGATCTGCCCTTTGGGTGGTAGCAACAATCAACTTTTCTCCCTGCAGGACCTTTGCCTGGGGAGGGAGTCGAAGCCGGGAGTCCAACACTATCTTAAGGGGAGAACGGCCCTTTACCAGACGGACAGACAGCAGGGGATCATCTTTGACAATTGTCTCTGCCCCCACCAGGACAGCGTCTGTCTGACTGCGGATCTGGTGAACATATCGACGAGAGGGCTCAGAGCTTATCCATCGGGAATCTCCTCTGCAAGTGGCAATCTTGCCGTCTAAGGTCTGTGCCCATTTAAGGATCACAAAGGGTAACCCTGTGGTGATGTACTTCAGGTAGATCTCGTTTAGCCTTCGGGCCTCCTTTTCCAATTTCCCCACATCTACCTCTATTCCCGCCTGGCGCAGCCGAGAGAAGCCTTTACCCGAAACTAAGGGATTAGGGTCTTGCATCGCACAGACAACTTTTTTGATTCCCCTTTTGATAATGAAGTCAACGCAGGGTGGGGTTTTCCCGTAATGGCAACAGGGCTCGAGGTTGACATAAAGAGTTGCTCCCTGACTTCTGTTGCCTGCCTCGTTTAAGGCCTTCACCTCAGCGTGGGGTCCCCCTGCCCGCAGATGAGCCCCCTTTCCCACCGGGTAGCCGTTTTTTACCACTACTGCCCCCACTAATGGATTGGGACTCACATAGCCGGCCCCTTTTTTGGCTAAGCGTAAGGTTTCTCTCAAATATTCTTTATCTAAAGACATCAGCAGACAAATAAAAACGCCCGAAGATGACTTCGGGGAGAAAACTGGATGGGTTTTGTCCCTTTAATCCTTCTCTCATCCGGACTTTCACCGTCGACGCCAGAATTCCACTGGCTCAGCCACAGGAGGCACGCGGGTTGTTACCGCCGGTAAGGAATTCCACCTCTCCCCGAAGGATTTGCAACAAATATAATAGGCAAGAATAACTCTGTCAAGAGAAAACTGCAGAGTGTGAGCGGTTACTATACTGAACGTCGCTTAAGCTCAAGGTAAGAGCGTAAGGTGTTGTGGGCACGCCCCAACGGAAACTTATTATGATAATTGGATTCCTGCATCAGGGAACGCCTGATCCTGGCTCTGTTGCTTAACTGGTTGGAGTGCACCCCAAAAAGGAGACAGCAAGTTAAGCAACTTTTGCTGTGCTGACC
>CAZQSC010000151.1:0-5841 GCA_964595705.1 uncultured bacterium
GATAGCTGGGGATGTGTCTGGTATAATACCTTCGATGGACTTGAGGGTCAGGTGGTGAAACATCCTTTGGAGAATTGGGAAGCCCTGAGGGCCTACCAGCCGCCAGATCCACTGGTTACTGCAGATAGAGGACCGCAAGAGGACTGGGAGGTGGTTCGCAAGCGTCTTCAAGAGACCCGACAAAGAGGAGAACTTGCTGCCGGTGGACTCCCTCATGGCTTTATGTTCATGCGCCTTTATTACCTGCGGGGATTTGAGAATTTGATGATAGACTTTGTGGAAGAGCCCCCTGAGCTTCATGCCCTGATCAAAATGGTTTTAGATCACAATATGCGTCTCATCAACAAATGGTTGGAGTTGGGGGTAGAGGTGATGCATTTCGGAGATGATTTGGGATCTCAAAGGCAGGTAATGATGGGACCGGAGTATTTCCGCAAATACATCAAGCCCTGCTATGCCCGGATGTTCGGAGCCTGCCGGAAAGCCGGTGCGCACGTCTATCTTCACAGTGACGGTCATATCTTAGAAATCATAGATGATTTAATCGATTGTGGCGTTACCATCTTGAACCCTCAACTTGGAGCCAACGGCCTGAATGGGCTGGTGGAAAAATGCAAGGGCAAAGTTTGCGTTGACTTAGATCTCAGCAGGCAGGACTTCCCATTTTGTCCCCCTGGGGAGATAAAAGAGCATGTGCGGGAGGCAGTGGCGAAATTGGGTTCCCGGGAAGGGGGATTGATGCTTTATGCCGAATGCGAGCCAGATGTGCCTTTGGAAAATATCGAGGCCATCTGTGAAGCGTTTGAAGAGTGTTGTTTTCATCTGTTGGAGGGGCGACCGGCCGGTCGCCCTTACGGGCATCAATAATCCCCTGCGATGGCATCTAGACCACGAAAATCCCGACCGAATCGGCGATGATGAATTCGACAGGCGGTTACATAGGGGCACACGAAAGTGCGTCTGCCAAGGGAGGTAACATGGATATATTGCATTTGAAAGAAATAAAGCCGACGGTCTTTTTTGTCTTCCAGGACGATGAGCTGAAGCAGATCGTGGAGGTTACCGTCGAAAACCGAGGCGAACCTGTAAATGCCCGGATGAAAATTGGTAGGGGCGCACGGCCTTGCGCCTTCGAGATTCCTGTGGGCCGTATGGAGCCTGGTGAAGGGAAATACCAAATCGCCGTCCCCGAAATCGGGGAGGAAGGTCCTGTAGAGTTCACCCTTTTAGTCGGAGATAAAGTTCAGGATCGGCGCTCTATTACCTGGAAGCCTAAAAGGCATTGGGAGGTGTACCTCGTTCATATCTCTCACCACGATTTAGGATACACGGACCTTCCCACTGATATTCTCCGGGAACACGATGATTTCATGGACCACATCCTCCAGTTCTGCGAGGAGACCCAGGACTGGCCAGAGGCGGCTAAGTTCAGGTATACGGTCGAGCAGTCCTGGTCGGTGCTGCACTTCGTGGAGAACCGGCCGAAGGATGTTGTGGAGAAGCTCGTCCGCTACATGAAACAGGGCAGGATAGAGCTCACGGCCCTGTTCGGAAACGAGACGAGCGAGCTTTGCAGCCACGAAGAGTTGATCCGGCTAATGTATCCGTCCTTCAGGCTCAGGCGGAGATACGGGATACCAATCCGTTCTGCCGAGATAGACGACATCCCCGGGTTGAGCTGGGGATTGGCAACTGTACTGGCAGGGGCGGGAGTTAAATACTTCGCTGCAGGGCTTCCGGATTATTTCCGAGGGGGCGAGAGAAAGGTGCATTTCCTCTGGGACGAATCCGAGGTGCTTCCACGCGACTTTCCCGGGGCCTTCTGGTGGGAAGGGCCGGACGGGAATAAGGTACTCTTCTGGTACTGTCTCTTCGGGGCAGGCGGTTGGTCCCCATTGGACTACGAGCAGGCATTTCAGGAACTTCCGGGGATATTGGAAACCTTGGGGGAGAGGGATTATCCGTTCGAGATTGTCCGGTACAGGTTCATCGGGGGATACCGGGACAATTCTCCTCCCGATATCCGCTTGAGCCGAATAGTAAAAGAATGGAACAGAAGGTGGGCCTATCCCAAGCTCATCGTGGCCACGAATTCCCAGTTCTTCGAGAGGCTCGAAAAGAGATACGGGAAAGGCCTCCCCACCTTCCGAGGCGAACTTCCCAACACCGATTATACCGTAGGGGCAACCTCGACCGCTAAAGAGACGGGATTGAACAGAAGATCTCACGATCTGTTGAATTCTGCCGAGAAGTTCGCCACGATAGCCTCGGCCATAGCAGATTATCCTTACCCTAAGGAGCGTCTGAGCGAAGCCTACGAAAACATGCTTCTCTATGACGAGCACACCTGGGGCCAGGCTCATCCGATAGGACCTGCCCAGGAGGCCAACTGGAGCGAGAAGGCGAATTTTGCCTATCGGGCCACCGCTCTGGCCCATGATACACTCTCAAAGAGCTTGAACAGAATAGTAGATCGCATCGAGCTTGTCGAGGAGGGCTATCACATCGTTGTCTTCAACCCCCTCTCGTGGAGGAGGACGGATCTGGTGAGGGTCCCGCTCAGGGAGCCGGCGCCCTGCGGAAAGCCGATGTACCTGAAGCGGGGGGAAAGACCTGCTTTCGTATCGGGCTCGGCCATAGGCAGGGACATAGTCCATCCCCCACTTGAGCTCGTGGAGAAGCCCTTCGACCTGATAGACCTGGATACGGGAAGGAAGGTCCCGTACCAGATGGTCCGACTCGGGGGCCCACATGCTCCTGTGCCCTGGGCTGCCGAAAGGTACGCCTTAGGCAAGGTGGATCCCGCCCACCTCGTGGAGATAGCCTTCGTCGCAGAGGACGTGCCGCCTTTAGGGTACAAGACCTATAGGATCGTGCCTGCCAGGGTCAAGGAGGATTTCGCCACAACCGTAAAGGTCGGCGATACGACCGTAGAGAACCAGTTCTTCAAAGTCTCCCTGGACCCGGAGACCGGCGCCATAGTCAGCATATACGACAAGGAGCTGGGAAGGGAGGTCGTGGACAGGGATGCTCTCCACAAGCTCAACCAGTTCGTACCAAGATGGGCGGAAAGCGGAAAAGAAGAAAGCCCGGAGATGTCCGAGATAACCCGAGGCCAGCTTGGCCCCGTTTATGGGAGCTTGATAGTAAGGGGGAATGGTGCCGGATGTCCTATGAGGGTCCAGGAAGTCGTGCTCTATGACAGAATAAAGCGCATCGACGTTGCCAACAGGCTCCTCAAGGACTCCACGCCGCTTTTGGAGATATACTTCGCTTTCCCGTTTAAAGTGGAAAATCCCCGATTTCGCTTTGAGGGGTCGTGCTCTGTAATCGAGCCCCTCAAGGACCAGTTCCCTGGTTCCAACACCGACACCTATGCCGTGCAGCACTGGGTGGAGGTCCGGGGAGGAGGATACGGCATAATCTGGACGTCCTTAGACGCCCCGGTGGCCGAATTCGGGGGACTTTGGCCAGGATATGTCTCCCAGGCCCACCACGGGGTAACTCCTCCGGGGTACGGGCACGAATTTTTAAAGCCCGGAGAGTTCAAGAAGGGCCATATCTACTCTTACGTCATGGACAACAACTTCCGCACCAACTTCCAGCCGGTTCAGGTCGGGGACGTGCTTTTCCGATATTGCTTCACCGTCCACGGGGGGGATCTGAGGGCGAGGGATTTCGGATGGAGCGCCGCGAATCCACTGATCCCGGTGTGCATGGAAGGCCCGAAGGGCGGGAGGCTTCCAGCATCGGGGAACTTCTGCGAGGTAGACGAGCCCAACGTGATGCTGCTCGCGCTCAAAAGGGCGGAGGACGGAGATGGGATTATAGCCCGACTTGTAGAGACCGAGGGGAGGAAGACTACAGTAAGGTTACGGCTTCCGTTTATAGATATTTCTCAGGCCAACCTTACGAACTTGGTCGAAGAAAATCAGGGGTCTCTTAAGGTCTCCGATGGCATTGTCCAAGTCCCCATCGAGGCCTTCGGGATAGCTACGGTCAGAGTTAAATAGGGCCTAATTCATGGCGAACTCTGTTCCAATAGCATTTAGACGTGCAAGCTTAATTGCTATGGGCAACGTTGTTCGGTTAAGGTTACGCCTGCCCGGCCAGAGAAGCCCATATCGTGGTTAGGTCATGTTAAGATATTCATACATTTTTAGCACGAGCTGAATTTTTGAATAGAAAGGAGGTGGTAGACATGCCAGGACCCGGAATGGAACTGATAGGGGAAGAGGAGAAGAGAGAGCTTTTGGAGGTCATCGAGGCAGGGTATCTTTTCCGCTACGGGAGCGAGGAAAATCCCGCCTTCAAGGCGAAGGTTTATAATTTCGAACAAGAGGTGGCCAGGCTTTCCGGGGTAAGGTACGCGGTGGCAGTGAACTCCGGGACCTCGGCGCTTTTGGTGGCCCTCTGCGGGCTCGGAGTTGGCCCAGGGGACGAGGTCATAGTTCCCGGATACACCTTCATAGCCAGCATATCCTCCGTGGTCTACGCCAGGGCGATACCGATTCTGGCTGAGATAGACAGGACGTTCAACCTGGACCCCGAGGATGTGAGGCACAAGATTACGCCCAGGACGAAAGCTATCATGGCGGTGCACATGTTGGGGAACCCCGCCCGCCTTGATGAGCTCAAGGCCATAGCTGAAGAGCACGGGCTTTTGCTTATAGAGGACTGCGCCCAGGCCTTTGGAGCTTCGTACCACGGAAGGCCCATAGGAAGTATAGGCCATGCAGGCTGCTTCAGCTTCAACATCTTCAAGACGATAACCTCAGGCGACGGTGGCATGGTCATTACCGACGAGGAGGAAGTTTACCGGAGGTTTTTCGCCTTTCACGACCAGGGCCACAAGCCACTGCGCAAGGGAGTAGAGGTAGGGGAGAGGCCCCTCATAGGGCTGGATTTCCGGATGACTGAGCTTCAGGGAGCTGTGCTATTGGCACAACTTCGCAAACTGGATAGACTTCGGTCCCACCTGCACCGGAACAAGAAGAGGTTCAAGGAGCAAATTGCCGACATTCCGGGGCTTGAATTCCGGGAGATCACAGATCCGGCAGGCGAGTGTGCCACCCTTTTGACGGTCATATTCCCTAATGCGGAGACGGCGCAGAAGGTGGCGGAGGAGCTTGGGACCAGGGTCGTGGCTGGATCGGGTTGGCACGTCTATTCCAACATGGAGCAGATACTGAATAAGCTCACGGTCACCCCGGAGGGTTGTCCCTTTACCTGTCCGTACTACAAGGGCAGAGAGGTAAGGTACTGGAAGGGGATGCTGCCGCAGACAGACGACCTTCTCTCCCGCTCCATTAACATCAGCGTAGGGGTTTCGGACCCGGGCTTGGGTTCCGCCTTCGGGATCACGATGAGGGACGGGCCGGACGAGGTGGACAGGAAGGTGGAGGAATTTCGAAAGACGGTGAGAAAATATTTATCTTGAAATTTGAGATCAAGGTTATCTGGCCATTCCCCAACTATGATGGACAAGGGAGCTGAGGAGAAGTGATCTCTCCCACGCTCCTCTGCTCGCTTGCACCCATGCACAAATTGAGGAGGGAATCTATGGAACAAACGACTGTCCGTCTCGGCTTGGTCGTCGTGGCCAGTCCCTTGGAGGTAGGGGCCGACCAGGCCCCGGAACTTCTGGCGAGGGCTAGGGAGGTCCTGGGCGGGGCCGATGCCGAGCTTTACCCTTACGAAACCCCGGTTACGGACGTTCGGGATGCCATAAAGGCCGGGAGATATTTCTACGAACGCAGGGTACACGCCATATGTGCCGTCGCGGTCTCCTGGTTCGAGGACTACTTAGTTTTGGACATGCTCGAGGAGTGCGACGTGCCC
>CAZQSC010000152.1:0-5841 GCA_964595705.1 uncultured bacterium
AAAGAGTAGGCGGAGAGACTATAGGTGCCGGGCAGGTCTACCACGGTTACCTCCATCCCCTGGTAGCTGAACTTTCCTTCTTTTTTCTCTACAGTCACCCCGGGCCAGTTTCCTACATGCTGGTGCGAACCAGTGAGGTTGTTGAATACCGTAGTTTTGCCGGAGTTGGGGTTTCCGGCCAGAGCCACTTTGATCTCTCGCTTCATTCTAAGTCACCCTTTCCGGCCAATCTGGAAATCTGCTGTTTCCCATATTCCTCTGTTCATTCTTGATACAGGAATCTAAGTGCGCGAGTCTCAACATCATGTGCTATAAACCAGCCTTGTCTGGAATTGTTCTTACCCATATCCGGTGGGCTATACCAAATCCAAGTCCCAGACGCATCCCCGCCTTAGCAATAATCAACGGTCCTCTGCCGAAGTTGGAGACCACCTCAATCGCCACACCGGGATAAAATCCCATATCAGCCAGCCTTGCGGAGAGCCCTCTCCCCGCTCTTATCTCTGCTATTTCCACTTTTTCTCCTGGGCTTACCATACTGAGTGGTCTCATCTATTCAATCACCTCTACTGTGACTGCAGATGCCTCCTGCCGCCTCAAAGATAGATGGTATCCCTTCACCACCACATCTATTGGATCGCCCAAAGGAGCTGCCTTTTCCACTTTGACCTCTGCGCCGGGGACTATACCCATATCCAGCAGTCTCCTTTTTATCCCCGGCTCACCGGCTATTTGAACCACCCTACCCTTGCCACCCACTTTCAGGCTGCTTAATGGCGACGATCTGGGAATTATTTCCTGCCCTCTAACCTCTTCTCGCCTGGCACAGCGTTCGGGCCTTAAACCTGTTTTGGCATAGTGATGGAAGCTGGAGAGCCACAGGGGAGTTCCTTCTGGACAGCTTTCGATAAACGTTATGAACTTCACCATCCTCTCTGCAGTTTTTTTATCGATATGGTGCTCAATTCGACAGGCATCTTCGGCTGCTGTCTCGGAGTCAACACCCAGGATTTCGCGGAAGAACCTGTAGAGGGTCTTGTGCCGGTCGTATATCTCCGAGGCCACCGCAACCCCCTGCTGGGTGAGTTCGATATAACCGTATCTTTCGTGTACTACCAACCCTTTCTGGGCCAGGACTTTCATCGCCCCCACCACCGAGGCAGTCCTCACATTCAGGAGCCTCACAATATCCTTTACCCTTACCACCTTTCTCTTAAGGCTGGTGACTAAGATTGCCTCTAAGTAGTCCTCAAGGCTTGCTGTTAAAACCTCCATGTCTCCCCCCTCAGTATAGGTTCGCCACTCTTTGTTAGCCTATCCTAACATTGTATGCTTCTGCTACCACTTTGTCAAGAAAAAAATCATAAAATTCCCAAAATTTTTTCTCATACAGCAAAAATACCGCCCAATACACTGTTTAGCAAAGAGTTCTATAAACGCACCCCTGAGGCGACATCATTGAAAAACAGATCAGCAACAAGCAGAGGAGAGATCCTTCTTGGGAATCCCCTTTTGTATTGACAAATATTCAGCACAACGCTATATTTGAGACGAGACTCTGTGCTTATGATTCCAAAGTTACAAACCACCAGGCCGTGAGTTTCAGGCAAAACGGCCCCACTAAGGAGGGGAGGACTTGATGGGAAGGCTTATAAGTGAGAGGGCAGCTATTGGTAAACTCACCACCATCGGTGAGCAGACAATCATCTCCGACGATGTCCGGATCGGAGAAGGATGTAGAATAGGCCATTGTGTGGTTATCCACCCCGGGGTGAGAATTGGCAACCGGGTGAGAATAGACGACCACACAGTCGTAGGAAAAGAGCCTATGAGGGCGGCAAGAAGCATTATGAAGAAGCAAGACCAGCTTCCTCCCACCCAAATCGGTGATAACTGTATCCTGGGGACCTCCGTCATCATTTACACCGGGTGCCAGATAGGCAAAGGAGTGCTGGTTGCCGATATGGCCTCGGTGAGAGAGAACACCTCTGTGGGCGATTTCACCATTATAGGCCGGGGAGTAACTATCGAAAATTACTGCCAGATAGGCAGTTGTTGCAAACTGGAGACGGGAAGCTATATCACTGCTTACTCTCGGTTAGAAGACTGGGTATTCATAGCCCCCGGTGTGCTCACCTCTAATGACAACTTTGCGGGGAGAACCGAAGAGAGGTTCAAGCACTTCAAGGGGGTGACTGTCAAGAGGGGCGGACGTGTGGGAGTAGGCGCTGTGGTGCTGCCGGGCAAGGTGATCGGCGAAGATGCCCTGGTGGCTGCCGGTTCAGTGGTCACCAGAGATGCTCCACCCAAAAAGATTGTCCTGGGGGCCCCGGCTAAACCCTGGAGGGATGTACCCAGAGAACAATTGCTGGAAAATCAAGGCTGGAAGAGACCGTCAGCCTGATGGGCCTTGGAGGAAAAATTATGGAACTGAACGTCAGTACCTGGAACTACCTGTGCGAAAGAGGGGATAATGCGAATATTAACCAGGCCATTAGTGAAATTGTCGCCGATGGCTTCGGAGTAGAAATATGGCTGGGATGGAGCCCAGAACCCCAGATCGTGGAAAGACCTGCCTGGAAGCGCTTGAAAGAGCTGTTAGATCAGGCTCCAGCGGTGAGTTTGCACACCAGATTAGACCACTACGACCCCAGGGCAGCCCAGCAGGAGATAGATATGTGCGCCTATCTGGGCGGGAAGGTGGTAGTAGTACACCAAAGCACCTTAGGGGTAGATGAAAACACGAATAACTTCGATCATGTTCGTCAGTTAGCACAATATGCGCAAGACAGGGGAGTCTACATTGCCTTAGAAAACGGCAATTTCCAGATCCTCAAGCGAGTAGTGGGCGAGGTAGATCTGTTTTCGTCCCGCGGCGGTCTGGGCATCTGCATAGACGTTGGACATGCAAACCTCTGTCAGGCGGACTTCGAGGCCCCAGTGGAGTGGTTTCTGGACGAGTTCCACTGGCGATTGGTTCACCTGCACCTGGCGGATAATTTTGGGAAAAATGACGATCACCTGGCCCCAGGAGAGGGCACAATCGACTGGAGAAAGATACTCTCCAAGCTTGAGCAGCTACATTTTCAAGGTAGGGCAACCTTGGAGACAAACAGCCGCCGGGTGCGTCAAAAAGCCAGGGAGGCAAGGCGATTCCTCCAAACTCTCGAGTCTGAAAGACAAACAAAAAGGCTTTAAACCAGAGGAGAAGATGAGGGCCCACTGAGAGCAGCGGAAGCCATGCCGAAGAGAAAAAATCATCTTGTAGTGCGCGAAAACCCCTGAGAGATGAAACTAAACTGAAGTTTTAATCATCTTACTGGTGCACTTTTAATAGTGCCGTTCACAGAAAGGAGGGTCTTGCAATGAAGAGACGATTATGGGTCTGGGTGTTCTGCCTGGTGGTCCTCTTCGGGTCTGCCTCAGTCGGCAGGGGAGAACAACAAGGTGAGGGAACTTCTATGTCGGGCACGATGGGGACGGTAACTATTGATGGCCGGCAGTGGCAGAGGCTGAACTTCCGCCCCGAAATCCCCATCGGCAAAATCGGCATAGCCTTAGACATCGAGCTTTTTATCGACTACCAGGGCCGATTTAACAAAAAGGGATGGGATTTCAGCACCGGAGCTGCCACCACCGAAACCCTGCTGCGAAAGATATATTACCTCCGCTACGGACGTCCGGGAGAGAACCTCTTCCTTAAGGTCGGCGCCTTAGACAACGTTACCTTGGGCTATGGTTTGATAATGGAGGGTTATTGCAACACCCTGGAGTATCCTGGAGTCAAGAAACTGGGCCTGCAATTCGGATTCGACGGCCTCACTCCCTTCCGAATTGGAGCCGAAGCAGTGGTGAGCAGCTTTCAGGACTTCAGACATAAGGGTGGCCTGGTCGGCCTGCGGCTGTTCGGTAGACCGGCTGCTCCTGGAGGAGCCCCACTGCTGAGCAAATTAACAGTGGGGGCTACCTATGTTACAGATATCAATCAGTACAGCGGCCTGGAAGACTCTGATGGGGACGGCTACCCGGATAAATGTGATGCCTTCCCCCAGGACCGCAAAAGGTGGCTTGACTCCGACGGAGACGGTGTAGAAGACCAGTTTGACATCGACGATGACGGAGATAACCTCTTAGACGCCGATTACGAGAATTATCCCGAATACTGCCCGTTGGACAGCGCCACCGTGGCTGCCCTGGTAAGCAGCAATCTCATTCCGTTGGACCAAGATGTGGAGAGGAAAAGCCTTTTCAAGCACGGCCCTCGAGATGCCTTCAGCATGGTGGGATTTGATATAGGACTGCCCATCCTGGAGAAGGCACCGATGAGGCTGGACCTTTACGGCCAATATGCCCGTATCTTAGACGACTCCGACGGTGATAAGGCCAAAGGCTACGGCATAGCAGCTCCAGGGCTGAGATTTACTCTTCCCCCTCTGGTGGCTAAGCTCGAATACCGGCGGTGTCGAGGAGATTTCATCCCCGGATATTTTAACCGCCTCTACGAACAGACGCGGGCGAGAGTCTATCCGGACTCTGTTCAGACTGGCGACTCCACCTTAGACAGCACCGACACCAACGGCATCTTCGGAGAGCTCAGAGCCGAGCTGGCGAAATTGGCCAGCCTTTCGGCCAACTACCAGTATCTCACGGGCAAAGGAGATTCCTCGGAAAGGGAACAGAGCTTCTCCGCCCAGGGATATCTGCTCTCCGGCATTCTGGACCTGCTTCCCCGGATCAACAGGGTTTCTGCCTATTATCAGAAAAACAGGATAAATACAAAGGAATACGGGTTCTTCCAGCCCACCCCCGAGACCCTCTGGGGATATAAAATAGGGGTGGAAGTCTCTTCAGGAGTGGCCATAGTATGGCATACTCAGTACACTTACACCAAAGATGCAAAGGGAAAGATCCAATCCCAGAAGTTTGTGAGCATTGAGACAACAATGAAGTTCTAAAGGCCGATGTTGTGGGCTCATCTGACGGGCGTTTTTAAAGGGCTTGCCGGCGCAGTTCTGGATTTTGTCTACCCACCCTACTGTTGCCTCTGTGGGTCTCGGTTGCAAGAAGGGGAGAGGGTAGTTTGTGAGGATTGCTGGGAGAAGGTGAAGCCCCTGCAGGGGCCTTTTTGCCCTAAATGTGGGTATCCGATCAAGCCTGACGTTGAGGGATGCCTGATGTGCCAACAGAGGGGTTGGAGTTTCCACCGGGTAGGGGTGCTGAGCAATTTCCAGTCGCCAGTGCAACAGCTGGTTCATCTTCTAAAATACAAAGGGAAAAGAAGCGTGGGAACAAGACTGGGAGCAATGCTTTCCCAAGTTCTGCAGGACCGCCCCCAGTGGCAAGGGGCTGATTTGATCATTCCAGTCCCCCTCCACAAAAGCCGCCTGAGAGAACGCGGATATAACCAGAGCCTTCTGGTCGCTAAGGCTCTGAGTGAGAAACTGCAGAAGCCGCTACGGCCAGAGTTGCTGATGCGGAAGCGAAATACCCGGTCACAGACCAAACTGGATGTGGCACAAAGGGTGGAGAATGTCTCCGGGGCCTTTCAGGTAAATCACCCTGAGGAGATCTGGGGCAGGCGGATAATCCTGGTGGACGATGTCATCACCACTGGGGCAACAGCAGATGCCTGCAGCCGCAGCCTTCTTGACGCCGGGGCCAAAGAGGTACTGGTGGCTGCTGTGGCCACTCCCGTTAAACCATAACGGAGAATCCTTCCAAAAAAAGGTGTACTCCTATGAAAATTGCCATCATTTCCGATGAGATCAGTTTGGATTTCTCCACTGCAGTGGAGCTGGGGACCAGATGGGGGATCCATGCCTTCGAACTCAGAGGGCTCTG
>CAZQSC010000153.1:0-5786 GCA_964595705.1 uncultured bacterium
GTTTAACCTCTGGAATAATCACAACACTTGGATTAATGGTAGGCTTACATTCTGGCACTCGTTCAAGGCTCGTGGTTATTGGTGGCATATTGACAATAGCAATAGCGGACGCATTCTCAGACGCATTGGGCATACATATTTCTGAAGAGTCAGAGAATAAGCACGCTACGAAAGAGGTATGGGAATCAACAATCTCTACTTTTTTGTCCAAATTTCTTTTTGCTTCGACATTTATCGTTCCCCTTCTGTTGCTTCAGCTATCAACAGCAATTATTGTAAGTGTGATCTGGGGGTTATCTTTGTTAGGTATTTTTAGTTTCTACATTGCCAAAGAGCAAAAAGTGAAACCCTGGATGGTAATTATAGAACACTTGGTTATTGCGTTCATAGTTATATTTATAACACACTATGTTGGTGATTGGATTGGGTCAACATTTGGTTAAACCTCCTCGCATCCCTTGTTTGCCGATGTTCACTCGATGCTGTCGCAGTCGTACATCAGCGGCTAAGGGAGGGAAAATCCAAAATTTCCTTTAGATTCGCCCGCTGACGAACTTCTTTTATGCCCGAAAAATCACACCTTATCACCAGAGAGCACGAATGAGACACATTTTAAGATATTTTTTGGTAACTTGGATATTGGGAATCCTTTTTATCGGGCATTCCCCTGCCCAGCCGGTATCTGAGGAGATAAGGGAGATAATCAAAAACGCCCCCTCTGCCCAGGATTATCCCCAGGCAGGTGCCCTTATCCTGTTTGACCGGCTGAAACTGACCGTCCATCCAGACGGTAATACAGTTTCGGAGAGACATCTTCTAGTCAAGATCTTCACCGACCGGGGCAAGGAGAACTTCGGGGATATCATCTATAGATACAATGGTAAGGCAGAGAGGGCAGTGGTAGAAGTGGCCAGGACCTTCAAGCCCGACGGCACTGTAGTCCAATGCGAAAAAGACGCCATCAGTGATGTCAGCGCTCCCGAGGTGGCCCGTGCCTCTGCTTACTCTAACGCTATGCAGAAAGTTGTCTCTTTTCCTGCAGTAGAAAAAGGCGCTGTTCTGGAATATAAATGTAAAATTCTCCCCGAAAAGAAAAAAAGAGGGCTGTTAAGGAAATTCCGGAATTTATTTTTTAAAGACCGCCATGATAAACACTTCTGGCGGACTGTCACCTTTCAAGGGGAAGAACCTATCCTGGAAAAGAGCTTCACTCTGGTCTTGCCCCAGGGGAAGAAATTCACCTATCTGGTTGAAAACGGCGATATCAAACCCCTAATCAGACACCAGGGGGATAATGTTGTTTACACCTGGAAGGTAAACCAGGTTGAGCAGATCATAAGAGAGCCCAATATGCCCAATTTAGCTGAGATTGTCCCCCGCCTGTTGCTCACCTCAGCAAACTCCTGGGCAAAGGTCGGAGACTGGCTGAATAGAAGATTCTATCCTCAAGTAAAAACAGATAGTAAGTTAAAAAAACGGGTGGTCGAACTCACCACCGGGAAGGTTACACCAGAGGAGAGAATTAAAGAGATTTTTCTCTATGTAACGACTAAGCTCAGGACGGTACATCTGAGTTTAGGTGCAGCTGGGTATAAACCTAATAGTTCTACCGAGGTTTACCGAAATAAATACGGCGACTGCCGAGACAAGGCAGTTCTGTTAGTAGCAATGTTAAGAGCGGCTGGAGTTCAGGCCTATCCGACTTTGGTGAATCATTCCCGGATTCGGGTAGTCCCCCAGGTACCCGGTCCCCACCAGTTTGACCACCTGATGGTAGCTGTTCCCCAGCAGGATGGTTCTTTTCTGTGGTTAGACCCCACGGCTGAAACCTGCAGATACGGATATCTCCCTGCTGAGGAACAGGGAACAGAGGCTCTGGTACTTTCACCCAAAGGGTCCCGCTTAATCAAAACACCAGTGTTTACCCCCCAGGAGAACGGATCGAGGAACCGGTTGGAGATCACCTTAAACAAAGAAGGGGATATCCACGGCAGACTCCGTTGTGAGCTTCGGGGCCACTCAGACTGTAGGGCACGTTCTCTTCTGAAGGACAAGACACCCAAAGAGCTGAAGTTATATTTTGAGAGTGCTGCCAGCAGAGTATCCCAGGGCGCGCAGCTACTCGATTATTCCCTCTCTGATTTGAAGGACCTTACCCAACCGGCCAGCATAGAGATCCGTTTTCAATGCGAAAAATATGCAGTGGTAGAGGGCAGGGTAATGCTGTTTGAGTTTCCCTCTGTTCCTTTTAAGTTTGCTAACATTCCTATTTCTACAGACTTACCTAGAAGGAAGTACGATATTCTCGCCCCTTCGGAGATGGAATTTAGTTATAATGTTGAGATTAAGCTTCCTCGGGGATACAAAGTGAGCTATCTCCCCCCCAGGACTACCATAGATAACGACATAGCAGTCTTTTCCATAGATTGCGAGGAAGATTCTGGAAAAACAATTTTCGATGGGAAGCTGATTTTAAAGAAAAGAAAGGTTCCATCCTTAGAGTACGTCAAGGTAAAAAGCGCATTTACCCAGGCAGGTATGCCGCAGAATAATTTAATGATTCTCGAAAGGCTATAGGGCCTTAGATATTAAGAAACTTGTCCTTATGGGCGATTAGCTCAGTCGGTTAGAGCGCCACGCTCACATCGTGGAGGTCACTGGTTCGAGTCCAGTATCGCCCACTCTGTTGGGAATAAGTACTCGGTTTTTCTTTAAGGAGGGCTACAATAAGTTGTTACTTTTATGTATCAATCCTGTGAAAGTCAAAAAGATAATTTTATTTATGGAAAAACAGGGAACGCAGGTTCTCACTTTGGTCAATCTGAAAGAGGGAAAAACATCTAAGGAGTGCACTTAAAGTGCACTTTTTTATTGGTGGAACTAATCCAAGCAGGGAGGGGTATAAATAATGAACAGTCAGTTGGCCATACTTTCGGAACTACAGAAGATTGATACTCACATCGATAAGTTGGGAAAGGCCAAAAATGAATATCCTGCTGCTATCTATGCAGCCCAGAAGGAGCTTGAACAGAGCAGAAGGGACCTGCAAGCCCAGAAGCAGGAGAAGGACGAGGCAGAAAAGAGAAGACGCCATCTGGAAAGAGAGTTGGAGGTGGCCGCTGAGCGTCTGAAAACCTCTCAGCAGAGACTCACCGAAGTTAAGACAAACAAGGAATACGAAGCCTTGCAACGAGAAATCGATGTCTGGAAACAGGCGGTGAGCGAGAACGAAACAAAGATCCTGAAAACTATGGCCGAGATCGAACAGTTAACCGAAAAGATACTCACCGGCGAACAGAAATTGAAAGAGGAAGAGGAACTGAAACAGAAGCAGATATCAGAATTCCGTGCCAAACTGGACTCAGCGGAGGCAGAGCTCAATAACTACAAGCAAGAGAGAAAACAAATCGCCAGCAGAGTTGATAAGAATTTACTTTCCAGCTATGAAAGGATTCGCAAAGGCAGAGGGGGGATTGCGGTGGTATCTGTCAGCAGAAAGGCTTGTGGGGGATGTTTCAAGCAGCTTCCCCCACAAAAAGTGGTGGAGATTAAGAAAGGTAACAGGCTTATTACTTGCGACAGTTGTGGAAGGATACTGGTCTGGGATGAGACTACGGAGTGACTCTTTTTTGACAGCATATATAGATGGCGCCTCACGAGGAAACCCTGGTCCGGCAGCAATAGGGGTGGTAATCGAAAAAGACCAAAGGCCCCTGTTGGAGCTGAGCCAGTATATAGGCAACACCACCAATAATGTAGCCGAATACACTGCTTTGATAACCGCCATAGAGGAAGCCTTAAGATTGGGTGGGGAACATCTCTTTGTCCTCTCTGATAGCCAGCTTCTGGTAAGACAGATGGACGGCAGTTATAAGGTAAAGAATCCTAATATCCTGTCTTTGTTTCAGCGTGCCAGCAGTCTTTCTCAGAGGTTGAAGAGCTTTCACATCAAATACATCGAAAGAGCTCTGAACAGCCAGGCCAATACTCTGGCTGCCCGAATTGTCAAACACTACCAATCCGAGAAATCTAACTTAAGGAAAAGCCAAAGCAGGTCGGGTGGTCGCTCTGCTGGCTGGGCCAGCGGGGAGGAAAGTCCGAGCTCCGCAGGGCAGGGTGGTCGGTAACACCGACGGGCAGTGATGCCACGGAAAGTGCCACAGAAAATATACCGCCCCGTGAGATAGGCGTAGTCGTTATCTCACGGGGTAAGGGTGAAAAGGCGAGGTAAGAGCTCACCGTTCCGATGGTGACATCGGAAGCATGGTAAACCCCACCCGGAGCAAGGCCAAATAGGAGAGGAGAGGTGGCCCGCCTCGTTTTCTACTCTCGGGTAGGCCGCTTGATCCCTATGGTAACATAGGGACCAGATAAATGGCCACCCTCGACAGAACTCGGCTTACAGACCTGCTTTGGCCTCCTATTCCCACATCACTTATTGTAGCGCAACTCTAGCAGCCTCAAAATCTAAAATAATTCCTTTGGTATAGCGGATACATTGACCGCTAAAGATAGCGCTTTGGGGCGGGTTATCCTTTACCGTCAAGCTTTACTAAACCGGGCAAACGTGGCGCTGGACATGTAACCTAATTCTAAAAGTGAAACATAACAAACAAAGGGGGCAGAAAAATGGAAACTCTATGGAACAAAATCAAAAAGGGATTCCAGACAGGGGTCTCCGTCACCGTGGAGAAGACAGAAGAGTTGAGCAAGATTGGCAAGCTCAAACTCGACATCGCTGCCATCAGGCGAGAGCTGACCCGTACCTTTACTCAACTGGGAGAGACTATCTATCAAATGGCAGCCGAAGAGAAGAAGCCGGAGATTTGGGCCGATGAGCAGGTTAAAACTTTAATGGAGAAAATAAACACTCTAAAACTGGATATAAGAACAAAGGAAGGGGAACTGGAGAAAATCCGGGAGGATAAAGAAAAACGGAAGACAGAAAGCGAGAGCAAAGAAATTTCCCCTTGAAAAAGAATCTTGGAACTTAAACCCGCTTTGGGCGTTTTATAGAATAAAAAGAGAAAACAGAGCGCTGAACTGCAGGCAAGCCCAAGATTTACTGAGACATAAAGGGAGGGGAGCAAGATGAAACAGAGGGCATCAGAGATTAAGAATTATGTGATCGTCGCCTCTATAGCGGTCTTGTTCACTTTCGTAGGGATAATCATCGCTTCAGGCCTGGGGGGGACGCCTTCAGTAAATACTGAACCTTCTGCACAGGAAGGGACGGTAAAGGACACAGCGGTTGCCACCAGCCAGAGTCCTTTCCGGTTGGCTATCCAGAGGGTGGGACCAGCTGTGGTTTCCATCACTGCTCAAAAGGTGGTAAAGGTTAGAATCCCTGATTTCCCATTTGAGTTCAGGGGGCCGTGGGAGGATTTCTTCTGGCCTTTCCGTGAGCCAGAGTTTAAGAAAGAGAAAAAACAAACTAAGCCAGTCCTTGGCTCGGGATTCATTGTGGATAAACAGGGACATATATTAACCAATAATCATGTGGTCGCCGGAGCCGAAGGGATTAAGGTTAAGTTGTCTGACGAGAGAGAATTCAAGGCAGAGGTCGTAGGAACAGACCCAGAGACAGATGTGGCGTTGATCAAACTGAGAACAGAGGAGCAGATCCCCGACCGGGAGATAGCAAAGCTGGGGGACTCCGACAAGATCGAGGTTGGCGACTGGGTGGTGGCGGTGGGAAATCCGTTTGGGCTTGAACGGACGGCCAGCCAGGGAATAGTGAGTGCCAAGGGCCGGTCCGGTCTCTCTATTGCGGGGGGAGAAATCAG
>CAZQSC010000154.1:0-5745 GCA_964595705.1 uncultured bacterium
TTCGTTCGAAGTCCCTTTAGGGACGATATGTTCACTATTAAACCCCAAAATGGTGCGGAGTCCCTTATTTTTCATAAGTTTTCCCAATCTGGGTTGAACACAGAATGTATAAATTAGGCACCTCTGTCTATGAGCGTGCCCGTTTTGAACATTTGAATTTTGGTTATTGGAGCCTGTTGTTTGGAATCTGCCAAGGGTCAGGAAGATAAGGGACCTAAGAAGGAATAGGACAAAACCCTCTGTCTGTTGGAATCTTTTCAATAGGTTATTTTCTCTACTTCTTTAATTTAACTTAAAGTCCTGCTGATGTCAATAAAAATCTGCGCTTGCTCTGTTGAACTCCGGCATTGGGGGTTACTACAGTTTCACTTTCCCCCACCCCGGGATTTCCAATCGGACCCTGCAAACATGAGGACCTGTCTGTTATATTTGGATTAATTCGTAAGAACTTTAATTTCAACCTAAAGAGGCAAAAAGCGGAGAGAAAAACAGGGCATCCTGATGGCTAAGAAAATCCTTGACAATCAGTATCTATAAGATTATATTTAGTCGAAAGCATTGGTAAGACGGTAAGTTAACCGCTACAGTCGACCCATGTGTCCATCGGTTGCGGAGTTATGGATGAAAGATGTCGTGGGCTTAGGGGCGTTAAATCTCGACTTAATCTACCGAGTTCCAGAGAATTTCTTTCGAGGAGAGATTCAACCTGGAATTGAGATTCTGGGAGAGACTGAACAATTTAAGTACATTCCACAATTAGTTGAGAAAGTAGGCAGGCTTGAGGGTAAAAGCGGCGGTGGCTCTGCTGCTAATACTATAGTTGCCCTGTCTCGAATGGGTTTTGATACTGGATATGTTGGGAAAATAGGCGATGACTCTGAGGGCCGTCTCCTTCTGAAAAGTTTAGAGGGGGTTGATACCAGTAGAGTTCGAAAAGGGAAGCAAACAGGCGTGTGTATCTCATTATTGAGCCAAGGTGGTGAAAGGGCACTGTTGATCTTTCCCCACAGCAATGACTGCCTGGTCTACAGCGAAGTGGATATGGAATATATTGCCAACACCCGTTTTCTTCACCTGAGCTCTTTTGCTGGAGACACTCCCTTCTATACTCAAAGGAGAGTGATTGAGAATGTCCCCCCTGGATTGAAAGTCAGCTTCGATCCAGGGGAATTTTATGCCCGCAGGGGCCTCGAGCAGCTCCTGCCTTTTCTAAGGCGCAGCACCGTGGTTTTTCTGACCCAAAAGGAGATTGAACTTTTAACCCGAGAGCACTACAAAGCCGGCTGCCAGAAGCTACTGGAATATGGCCCACAAATAGTAGTGTGTAAATTGGCAGGAGAAGGCTCCTATGTGCTCTCCCGGGAACAGGAGATTCAAACCCCGGCAGAGCAAACAGAGGTGGTGGACAAGACAGGTGCCGGGGATGTATTTGACGCTGGATTTCTGGCTGGACTACTATTAGAAAAACCCTTAGAAGTTTGCGCCCTGCTTGCAAACAAAGCAGCCGCCCTCAGCTTAACCGCACCCGGAAGAGAAAAATACCCGGGCAGAGATTTTCTTACCCGTGTGTTCTGACTCAGAAGGTCTGTCTTATACGATAACCGGGCTTTGGCAAATTTTAGAAAAGGCAGAAAAGTATCATGCTGAGTTTAACTGTAAAGGCCGCAGAGCAGCAGGTGCAAGGAACGGAAAGTCTTAGAAATAAAGATTGATAGACTCGTAAAAAATCCGAAATGTTCCCTCTTCCTTGAAGGCAGAGGGCTTGCCCCGTGAAATACCCAAGAGCCACAGTGTAGATCCTGCCTCAATCTGCCCGGCAGAGTGCAGAGACGGTGAACACTATAAAAGACGATTATTTCACGGGGTGAAGGTGAGGGTGTCCCCCTCCCCTTTACCCTATTAGATAAGATCCTCCATCTAACAGGGTGAATCCCCTCCCCACAGGGGAGGAGACATACGACTTTTTACGGACGGATCAAAACATAAATTGACTGAAGGTTAGTAATGGAGGAGGCTTAGATTTCAATCCTCATCTGTGAAAGGAGGCGAAATGAGACTCTCTCACATCATCCGAGCACAGCAGTTCAACCGTGACATACTGGCGGAGGTTTTCTCCGTCGCCAAAGAGATGGAGGAGATAGTCAAACAGGGCGGTTCTGATCTGTTGCGGCGCAAGATAATGGCCACTGTTTTTTATGAACCGTCTACCAGGACACGGCTCTCTTTTGAGTCAGCTATGCGGAAACTTGGTGGGGAAGTGATAACCACCGAAAACGCTCGGGAATTCTCCTCTGCTGCCAAGGGAGAGACCCTGGAAGACACTGTGCGAATAGTGGACAGCTACGCTGATGTGATTGTGTTGCGTCACTACGAAAGCGGTGCTGCCGAAAGGGCGGCCAAGGTCTCCAGCGTCCCCATAATCAACGCTGGAGACGGCCCAGGTCAGCACCCCACTCAGGCCCTGTTAGACCTTTACACCATCGAAAAAGAGATAGGCCATTTAGTGGGGCTGTCCATCGCTATGGTGGGAGACCTGGCCAATGGGCGGACGGTGCGCTCCCTCTGTTATCTTTTAGCTAAATACAATGATGTGAAGATCTACTTCGTGGCCCCAGAAGTGGTGAGAATGAAGGAGGACATTAAAAATTATCTGACGGAACACAATGTCAGTTTCGTTGAGGAAAGCGACCTTAAGGCGGTAGCCTCCCAAGTGGATGTAATCTACCAGACTCGCATCCAGAAAGAGCGATTCGGCGATAGGATAGAGGACTATGAAAAGGCCAGAGGCCAATACATAATTGACAAAAGTATCTTAGATATTATGAAGAAAGATGCCATCATTATGCACCCTCTGCCACGAGTGGATGAAATCAGACCGGAGGTGGATGCCGACTCCCGGGCTGCCTACTTCCGCCAGGCCCGAAACGGCCTCTACATCAGGATGGCGCTTCTGAAGATGGTCTTGCTCGGCTAAGCTCTATATTTTAAAAACAACGAATGAGAATTGGTGACTGGTTATTGGTCACTGGTTACTGGTTTTAACAACTATCACCACTCACCAATCACCTATACGGTTAATAACAGGATGGGCAAAAAGAGGTTACTGATCAGGGGAGCCAGGGTAGTCGACCCTGCCAACTTTGTGGACCGGATGGCAGACATTCTGATCGAAGAAGGAGAGATAAGCAAAATTGAAGCCCCTAAGCCCAGGCCCCAGATTTTAGAAGACATCGAGGTGATCGAAGCCGAGGGGAAGATTGTTCTCCCCGGGCTGATAGACATGCATGTACATCTGCGCCAGCCTGGTGGAGAGGACAAAGAGACAATCCTGTCGGGGTGTGAGGCAGCCGCCGTCGGGGGGTTCACCGCCCTGGCCTGTATGCCCAACACTCGACCTCCTGTAGATACCTCCAAGCTTGTCAAATGGATAATCTCCCAGGCCGAGGAGGCTAAAGCGAGAGTTTATCCTATCGCTGCCATCACTGAGGGTCGGAGAGGAGAGGCACTTTCCGATATGGCCCGGCTTTTGGAAGCCGGGGCCGTTGCTTTCTCCGATGACGGCGACCCCATAGGCAACCCACAGCTTATGCTCTCCGCTCTGAGGGTGGCAAAGCAACTGGATGCCTTAATTATCTCCCATGCCGAGGAGAAAGCGCTGACTCAAGGGGGGCAGATGAACGAAGGTCGGGTCTCCAGAGCCCTTGGACTCAAGGGTATCCCGGCCGTTGCTGAATATATCGGAGTGGCACGGGATATCGCCCTGGCTGAATATGTAGGAGCCAGACTCCACATCGCCCACCTGAGCACTGCCGGGGCAGTGGAATTAGTTCGCCAGGCAAAAAGAAGAGGAGCAAAAATCACCGCTGAGACTGCCCCGCACTATTTCACCCTAACCGAGGAACAGGTGAAGGTTTCGGGAACAAATGCCAAGATGAATCCACCTTTGCGCACCCCGGAGGACGTGGAGGCCATCAAAGAAGGCCTGGCAGACGGTACTATTGATGTAATAGCCTCAGATCATGCCCCTCATACAGTCCAGGAGAAAGCTCTCCCCTTCTGCCAAGCCCCATTCGGCATCATCGGGCTGGAAACTGCCCTGGGGCTTGTTCTGACCCATTTGGTGGCCCCGCGGATCATCTCACTCTCAGAGGCAGCCACCCTGATGTCAACCAACCCGGCGAGGATTTTGGGGATTAGGGGAGGTGAGATAAAAGTTGGCGAGAAGGCCAATCTAACCATTATCGACCCCGAACTGCAGTGGAAGGTGGAAGTCGGCCAGTTTAGGTCTAAATCTCGAAACTCCCCCTTTCAGGGTTGGAGATTGAAGGGAAAGGCAATAATGACCATAGTGGAAGGGGAAATTGTCGCTCCCCAATCCTCCTGAGTAAAAATACCATAGTTTCAATCCTTCCCGCACCTTACCTCTTTTGCTTGACTTTCCAGTCCCATTCGGTTATATTAACTATCAAAGATCACATCTCACAGAGGGTTATTCTGCATTTTTCCATAATATGGGCTTTTATCCTCTTTTCGCTGGGTGAGTTGCTTGGGTTTGAGTTGGGACCGGTTGTTTAGTTGAACCTGAAAACTACGTTTAAGGGTGTTGATTAGTTCGAATTTTGTCCCTGTGAATAAAAGCTGGAGAAAAAACAACCTCTCGTGACCAAACAGGAGTTTGCTAAGATCCCGTTTTGGAGAAAGAACGATGCTGATGGATAAAAAGCTGAGAAAGATCGTGTCACAGATAGTGGAAAATATTAAGGCCGAATACAACCAGGAAAAAATTATCCTCTATGGGTCCTTTGCATACGGCAATCCAGATGAGAATAGTGATCTGGATTTGTTGATTATCAAAAAGACGTCAGAACGTTCACTTGACCGCCGGGTACGCATTCGCCGCACCGGAGCGTCAGCTCTTCTCAAGCTCTCCTGTCCGATAAAGCGCAACATGTTATAAGCCAAAAGCCCGAATTGTAAGACCAGAGAGTTGGTGTCAAAGCACCCCGAAGGCAGGTGCTCTAAGTCCAGTTCCGCTTTAAGTTCGCTGTGGAACTGCTCGCTGGTACCAGAAGCATCTGCCCAGTAGAGCAGACCTGCCGATGAGCCACCCGAAAGACGATCCGTAAGGGATGTTCCAGTCCCCGATCTCTGTACACACTGCCAGTGTAGACCCACTCACCTGGTGGCTCTTCCTGGCAGTCTCCATGCTTCTGGGCAACAGAAAGCCACTGCTCCAGGCTGTCGTTCCCAGCATCCAGGCGAACAAGCAAGAGCCGGGAGGTGGTCTGCTTTGCGTTGTTGATTGCCCGGCGAAGGAAGATCTCTGTATCCAACTGGCAATGGGTGTTGCCCGGACGAAGCTGACCACAGATTGCATACCCCTCCTGGCCAGGGTAGGCAAAGATAGGGGCATATCCTTCTACCTCCTTATAGGTTGGTCAGACTCCCTCTTTATGTGTGCCTGAGTTATCGAAAGGGCAAACATCAACATCCACAGGGACAAGATCGCGTATTGCAGGGCTGGGGGTGAGATTGAGGTCTTTCAATAACCTGATTGTCTCCTGCTCAACAATGGGTATCCACCCCTGCCCGGCCATATCCATCCGTTGTCTTAAGGTGGGACTTGATGGAACCTTATGGATACCTAAAGACTGTCTGAAGAAGGGGTCTTCCCGAAAAGGTTCAATATGGTCAAAGTCGCTTTTGCCCTGTACCAGCAATCCCAGATAAGCAAAAGCTACATCC
>CAZQSC010000155.1:0-5717 GCA_964595705.1 uncultured bacterium
TTGTGGCGGACACACTGAATTTACCTCCAGGCTGGACAGACCGATCGTGGTAGGACAAATGCTGGGCGAGGTGAAGAAGGAGGAGCTGGTCTGCTCCTCCGGAGCCATACCTGGTGATGAGATCCTGCTCACCAAGGGTCTGGCAGTGGAGGCCACCTCTATCATCGCTAGGGAAAAGGGCAAAGAGCTTCTTTCTCACTACGGGCAAAAATTTGTGGAAAGGTGTCGGAATTTTCTTTATGACCCTGGCATCTCTGTGCTGCGGGAGGCCAGGCTTGCCTGCCAGGCGGCAAAAGTGCATGCGATGCACGACCCCACTGAGGGAGGAGTGGCAACTGCACTGCAGGAGTTGGCGGAGGTCTCAGATGTGGGTCTGGAGATAGACGGCGACCAACTGTTTATCCAAGAGGAGTCCAGGAAGCTGTGCGAGCGTTTCGGTCTTGACCCTTTAGGGGTGATCTCCTCCGGGGCACTGCTGATCGTTGTGGCCAAAGAGGATGGCCAGAAGGTGAGGGAGGAGATTCAGAGGACAGGAATAGAGTGCCACAGGATAGGCAGGGTAAAAGAGAAATGCTTTGGATTAAAGATTCGTAGGGAGGGGAAATTGGAGGAGCTACCTTCTTTTCCGAGGGATGAGATCACAAAGCTGTTCTATGGGTAGTGTAAGGACTTGTCCCTGTGCTTTGTGACAAAAATGGGGCTGGAGAGGACCTTGAGGCAGGAGAGAAAAATCTTGACTTTTTGAATATTTTTACTATATTAAATTTCAGGATAACTATGGAAATATATGCAGTTTTAGAAGACAGGCCTCGGGACTTCAATCGATCAAATCGTGGAGTTTGAGATGGCAGAACTGTAATAGCCGGATTGCTGAAAAATCAGGAAGAAAAACAAGTAGTCCGGCTTTTTATGTGCCTTGAGGTTAGTAAGATGGAGAGTTGCAGCAGCGAATGGAAGAGCAGTTAAAGCTGGAAGGCTACAGTTATCGTACTCGCAAGACATACCTCCAGCATATGAAACAGCTTGTGGCCTATCATAAAAAAGACCCACGGCAGTTGGCAGCTCCTGATACAGAGAAAAGCTTCGGTTCATACGTTGCGTCACAGTTTTGCCACGTATCTTCTGGAGCACGGTACTGATATTCGCTACACTCAGGAGCTTTTAGGCCATTCCAACATCAAGACGACTCAAATCTATACCCATGTTGCTAAACAACAGATGGCGAAGTTATCAGCCCATTGGACCAGATTATGAAGAACAGAAAAGACTGAAAGTGGGCGAATTACAACTTCGCAGCAAGGGAGGATTGGCGAAAGTTTTTTCGCAAATCCAGTAGTTATAATACGCCATTTCGGCTGTGCTTAATAAAGGAGGTGGGAAATATGAACGGTATTGAAATTTTTGAAAGGCATGCTCAAGAATATGATGAATGGTTTGAGGTAAATAGATTTACCTATAAGTCCGAAGTTCTAGCTTTAAAGAAATTCATCCCTCAGAAGGGTAAGGGTTTGGATGTTGGGGTAGGCACTGGAAGATTTGCGGTTCCTCTTGACATTAAAATTGGAGTAGAACCTGCAAAAGCAATGGCAGATATAGCACGGAGTCGGGGAATAGAAGTATATGAAGCAAAGGCAGAGAAAATCCCTTTTGAGGATTCTTCTTTTGATTTTGTGTTGATAGTTGTAACAATATGTTTTGTGCAAGACCCTATACAAGCACTCAGGGAAGCAAAAAGAGTTCTTAAACCGAGAGGGCATATCATTATAGGTATGGTTGACAAGGAGAGTTTTCTTGGCAGATTATATGAATCAAAGAAGAGACGGAGTGAGTTTTACATGCATGCTAAATTTTATTCTATCAGAGAAGTTCTGGATTGGCTTAAGAAATTGGAATTTGGAAACATTAAGACCTGTCAAACACTCTTCAAAAACTTGGATAGAATAACCGCTATTGAACCTGTTAAAGAAGGTTATGGCGAAGGAGGATTTGTTGTAATCTCTGCTCAAAAGAATATGGAGAGATGAAAAAAAGAAATTATGAAAAAGGACATAGTCAACTGCATTCTGGAAAGCACAGCCGAAACACGCTCGCTTCGTTCGCTGGCGTATAACACCTCTTAAAAGGCCGAAGTCAGCGGGTATGCGGTTCGCACCCAAAGAGGGTGTTCACCCAAATGCTCGGCTTTGCCTCGCACTTCGCATACCCGCAGAACGTTAAGCGAAAGCGGACTTATGGAGGATATTATGATCCATCTGAAGTACACTGTCGGAATCATCATCCGGCCAGTGCAGACAATTAGAAGTTTGCGACAAGCCCCCATCGTTTTGCAGGGCACCACCAACCCACCGTCCCTCAAGTGAAATTGCGGGAGCATGACTTATGAAAAAAACTACTAAAAATTGAAGACCTCCCTTCTCTCGGGGCTAATGTGACGAGAATATTTGAACAGAACGCCCGTACAGTGATGGAGCAATTGGAGAATACGTCTGAAGCAAGCACAACTGTGGAGCTTGGCAAAAGATATGCAAAACAGAATAGATGGCTCGCAGCTTGGGCCGTGGTACAACCCTCAACACCACCCCAAGATAATCGAGTAATCCTCGAGAACGAGCGAATCCGTCTCTTTGTTTGCCTTATAGATGAACTGGTCTATATGGTGTTTCTCGATAAGGCATCTGGCCGGACCTTTGCGGAAGGACCTTACCTCTATCGGCTGGAATGCTGTAATGGTCGCCGTCGGATCACTACGGAAACACTTGAGGGGACGGAAATCCGTACTCCTTGTCAGGGAGAGATAGAGATTGCTGGAGGAAACAACAGTATCTGTGTTTCGCACTGCCTCCGACTTAAGCAAAACACTTCATACATCGAGGAGACCATCACGTTACATAACCAAAGTAATGGCACACTTCATATCTCGAAAATTAATTTCGGATTTACCCATCCTGTATTAACCCCAGAAGGACATCTTCTTGAATCGGTCAAGGAACAACGGTGGGTCGCCGTGCCCTATCGTCGTGATACCTACGGGCGAAATGGAGAGTATGAGGACTATTCAGTCATCGATATATTAAATCAGAGGGGTTGGTACCGAATTATTCCGGAAGAAACTGCCCGATTGCCTTCGGAGGATTTTGGGGCGGAGGGCTGGGTTTGCACGACCGAAAAGGGTTCACTGCTTATTGCCAAACACTCGCAGAACCAGATGGAGTTCTCACTGCTTGGGATGGAATCATTCAAGGCAGGAACGTATCTTCGCTTTGGAGGGTGTGGGGTCTGGCATGGGGACCCAGAGTGTCTTACTGAGTTTAGGCCGGAGGATGAAATCCGCTTTGGTGTGACCCGATATGAGCTGATCGATGGTGGATGGGAAGGAAGGGTACTACGCTTTCAGAGTTTTTATGAACGAACATGCGCATGGGGTACCCCCAGAATTCAACCCACCGGTTCACTGGAACGAACTTTACGACAACCCACTGTGGTGGGGACCTGATTTGGAAGAGAATCGTAAGCGATACTATTTATTGAAAGATATGGAGGAAGAAGCATCCAAGGCCACGGAGATCGGTTGTGAATCACTCTATCTCGATCCGGGCTGGGATACGTCGTTCGCTTCCTGTCTCTGGGATAAGGAGCGGTTGGGCACGGTGGAGAACTTCGTGAAACGAATGGCCAATAAGTATGGTCTAAAGGTCTCTCTCCACTGTCCTCTGGCAGCGTGGTGCGATGCTTCGGCCTATCCTCGCGAGGCCGATCGGCTGGACAAAGATGGGAACCGCCTCAAATTCCAACTCTGCAGTGGGTCACGGGCCTATCTCGATGTCAAGACAGAACGACTCCTAAAGCTGTGTGAGGTCGGGGTTGTCTTCCTTATGTTCGATGGTACCCGATACACCGGGCCATGCTATGATGAGACGCACGGTCACCCGATCCCCTACACGCGGGAGGCACACTGCCGGGCGTATCACGAGCTGGCTCAGCGTATCCATCAGAGATATCCCCACGTTCTCATTGAGATGCACGACATGGTCACCGGCGGCGTGACTCTACGCTACTGCCCTACCTACTACCTTCATGGCCTTGAAGGCTCTTACGATGTCAACTGGGGATTTGAGTATATGTGGAATCCCATGGAAGATCTCCTCTCGGGTCGGGCGGTAAGCCTCTACTACTATAACCTCGCTTATGAGTTGCTGATCTACCTCCACATTGACTTACGAACTGACAACGCCAATACCCTTCAGTTTTGGTGGTATGCCTCTACTTGTCGCCATCTTGGGGTCGGCGGTAAGCACCCAGATCCGGCCGTATGGGAAGCGCACAAGGCGGCGATGTCACATTATCTCCGACTCAAAGAATTCTATACACAAGGCAAATTCTATGGGCTTGCCGAATGCATCCACCTTCATGTGTTGCCGGAGAAGAAGGCACTTGTTGTCAACCTATTTAATCTTGAGGAACAGGATAAATGCCTGGAGGGGGAGATCGACCTTGAGCAAGTAGGGATAGGGGAGGTCCTATTCAATCGCGGGATCTATCACCGCCAACTTTCGAGAACCAAGGTGGCCTTCAGCCGACGGATGGCCCCACGGTCAGCCTCGTTGATTGAACTGTGGCCGTGTTGATAGAGAGAATGTATCCCGGTTGAAAAGAGAAAGGAACCCAGAGACAGCACAATATACCTGATTCCATTCAACCTGGCCCATATGACGGATAACATTTCCTAAGACGTTGTCAAGGGCTTTTTGAAGTTATTTTACCACCGGCGTTACGAATAGGATACTGTTGCCCAGCGTGTCTGGACGATAGCCCTGGCTCCACGTTGACGCGTATAAACGGTGAATAAGCATTCCGCAAGATGATATGCTGCATCTGGGCTGATGCACGCGTCATCCCTTCCGACGGCTACGACGAACAGGACACCATCAGCTAATTTTCCGGAAAGGATCTCGTGGATTTTATTCAGAAGCTTTATGAACCAATGACGCTTATCGATAAAGTGGGTGAGGTATTGGAGGTTTAGCCATAACCGTCAAGCTCGTATACTTCTAAGCCGATAGGGGGGATGAACCATGGCTGATAAGAGCATTTCAGAACGGTTACAGAATTCTATTATTGTTTATTCGGCATTGGGTATTCTTGTTATAGGCGTAATCGTTGCTTTCGTAAGTATCATGCCCCTTTTTAACCGTCTCAAAAAAGACCAGGATAGAAATCTATTATTTGCCGTCAAGACAAGAACCTTGGCCGTTGAGGAATACCTCTCAAGGGCTAAAGACATAGCCTTACAGGTAACCAGCCGAACAAAAGCTCGCGAAAAGCTTGAGTTATACAACAAGGGGGCGGTCAGCCTGGATGAGTTTGTGAACTTCAGCGAAGACATCCTGATGGATGCTCTCAAAAAATCAACAGAGGCAGAAGGAATTAGCCGCCTCGATCACAAAGGCCACCTCGTCATTCAGGTGGGATTGCCGATACCAGAGGAATTTTGGCCGGTACCCGATGGGGAATCCAGGGAGGCACTTATACATGGCCCGGTTACTCTGGGAAACGAGCCCTATTTGATCGTGGGCGCCCCTATTATTGACAGACAATCGAGGCGGGTCGGGACAGACATCGTTTTGTTCAAGCTTACGCGTTTGCAACAGATTGTGGAAGATTACACCGGTTTGGGTGAGAGTGGAGAAACTGTTTTGGGGGCGGCACACGACGACCGG
>CAZQSC010000156.1:0-5704 GCA_964595705.1 uncultured bacterium
TACGGAAAGCGCGCTTCTTTTGGTCCCTTTTCTTGTAAAGAAAAGGGACAGATGGGTGAGTAAGATAAAGAAGCTCCGTCGCTTATGTCTCGAATTGCAATATTTTCGTGAAGGTTCACTCTTAACTGAGAGTAATGAGAGAGGTCTCCAGCAGAGAAAGGACACACAGCAAAGAGAAATGAGGGAGAAGAGCAAACAGAGCAGTTACACCTCTGAAGGATATAAAAAGGCCGCTTCCATTCTGACCGATTTAAACCCTGTCCAGAGGGAGGCTGTCCAGCAAGCCTACGGTCCCCTGTTGATTCTGGCTGGCGCCGGCAGTGGCAAGACTAGGGTGCTCACTTACAAGGTCGCTTACTTGGTAAGAGAGCTGAGGATAAGTCCTCGGAAAATCCTGGCAGTTACGTTCACTAACAAAGCCGCCCAGGAGATGAAGCAGAGGATAGAGCAATTAGTGGGCACTGCAAGCCTGAATATGTGGATTGGCACCTTTCACTCCATCTGCGCCCGCATCCTCAGAAGAGAGGCAGGCAGCGCTGGAGTTGACCCCAATTTTGTCATCTATGATACCGATGACCAGTTAACAGTAGTGAAGAAGGCGCTGGAGAAGCTCGAGCTCTCCAGGGAGCAGTTCTCTCCTAAGATGGTGCTGGCCAGGATAAGCTGGGCCAAAAATTCTTTGATCAGCCCGCAAGGATTTACCCAACTGAGCGATAACTTCTTTGAACAGAACATCGCCCGCATCTACCAGGAGTACCAAAAGGGGTTGGGAGTGAACAACGCCTTAGATTTTGATGACCTGTTGATGAAAACAGCGATGCTATTTGACTCGAATCCCTCCGTGTTAGAGAAATACCAGGAACGCTTTCAGTTCATTCTGGTAGATGAATACCAGGACACCAACCATGCTCAATATGTGCTGGTGAAGCAGTTGGCCTCCAAGCACAGAAATCTTTGCGTAGTGGGCGATGACGATCAGAGCATCTACGGGTGGAGAGGGGCAGATATCCGCAATATCCTTGATTTTGAGCGAGACTATCCGGAGGCCAAGGTGATCCGACTGGAACAGAACTACCGTTCCACCAAAAGGATCTTGGAGGCAGCCAGCGCAGTGGTGAAAAACAACCTGGGGCGAAAAGGTAAAACCCTCTGGACCCAGAAGGCAAAGGGGGATAAGCTCACCCTTTTTGAATGTGCGGACGAAAGGGATGAGGCCGAGCGGATTGTGGAGACTATCCTGGAAGAGAGGGGCCGCAACGGTCGTTCATTAAACGATTTTGTCATCCTTTACCGCACCAACGCCCAGTCACGGGCCTTAGAAGACGGGCTCAGACGAAGGGGCGTCCCGTATATTATAGTTGGCGGCCTGCGGTTCTATGAACGCAAAGAGGTGAAGGACATCTTGGCCTATCTGAAGCTGGTCTGTAACCCCAGGGATTCGGTGAGCCTGAGCCGCATCATCAACATTCCTCGCCGGGGTATCGGCCAGATCACCGTGGGCAAAGTAGAGGAGTTTGCCACTGGGGCAGGCATCTCTCTGCTTCAGGCTCTGATGCAGGCCGAGCAAATAGAGGGAATTTCGGCAGCGACCAAGAAGCGGCTTAAAGATTTCGCCGAACTGATCCACTCCTTTGCCAAGGCCAAGGAGACTACCCCAGCAGACCGGCTGGCAGCGGAGTTGGTGGAGAGAATCGGTTATCTACAGGAGCTGAGACGGGAAGGGACACTGGAGGCCCAGATCAGGGCAGATAATGTTCAGGAACTTCTCTCCGGGATCGCAGAATTCGTGGAACGCTCCCCAGATAGCTCTCTCGAGGCTTTTCTGGCGGAGGTGTCGCTTTTAACCGACATAGACCGCTGGGACGAAAGCCGGGATGCGGTCACCCTGATGACCCTGCACTGTGCCAAAGGGCTGGAGTTCCCGGTAGTTTTTATCGCTGGCTTAGAAGAGGGACTTTTCCCGCTTTCTCGTTCTATGGAGAGTCTGGATGAGCTGGAGGAGGAGCGGCGGCTTTTCTATGTAGGCGTAACCAGAGCCAAGGAGAAGGTCTTCCTCTCCTTCGCCTACGACCGTCACCGTTACAACTCCGCTATGTATGGTGTAGAGTCCAGGTTTATAAAAGAGATCCCCTCGCATCTGCTCCAGCGGGTGGGGTTTCAACAGCAGTGGAAGGCCCTTATGACCGAAGAACTTCCTGGTTTCCAGGTTGGCAGTTGGGTTATCCATCCCCAATGGGGAAGGGGTAAGATCCTCAGCAAAACCGGTTTCGGTGAGAACACCAAACTGGTGGTCTATTTTGACACCGTGGGTGAAAAACGGCTCCTGGTCAGATACGCCGAGCTGGAACCGGGATGAGGGGGAGATTGGTGACTGGTTAATTAGTTAACTGGTGAGCAGTTAATTAGTGAGAGGTGAGTTGGAAGATTCTATCGCCGAATACGGTTTTTGACAGCAGCACTGACTATTTTTGTAGGAGGCGTCTCCAGACGCCGATAGACCTACAGAATCTTACCACTCACCAGTGCCCAATGTCTTCTTGAGGAGAGAGCTATGTTCAGGCACCGAGCCAGCAGTTATCGCAGGAATCTACTAATAGCTTCCCTGGCAGCCATAGCGGTATTTGCTCTGACAAGGGAGCTGGTGAAGCTCTGGATAGATCCCACTTCCCTGCTGGGCTGGGCTATTGCCCTGATGCTCGGGGTCGGCTCGGCCGCTCTGGTACTCTACCTGGAGACAGGTTCCCTGTTTTTCTCCCGCCCGTCGCAAAAGCCCCTTTTAGACCCGACTAAGTATTTAGCCCGGGTGATGCGCTCTCTGGAGCTGGTTACCGACCCAGTTCAACTGCAGAATACCATAGCGGCACATATATCCGAGATTATCGATGCCCCCGCAGTAGCGCTTTTCTTGAGAGACCCCGATGAGGAGAGATTTGCGCTGGGCAAACAGATAGGCTACCAGGATTCCGAGGTAGGGCAGCTTGTCTTTGAGCGCCCAGGACGACTGGTCGGATGGCTGAAGACCAACCAGACGGCACTCTGGGTGCACAGGGATCGGGAGATAGTGGAGTATCTCGACCAGTATGAGAGGCAAATTCTGAAGCAACTCGACGTCGACCTCTGTCTGCCCTTCAGTGCTATGAACCGGTTGGTAGGGTTTGCCTTTGTCCGGACCCGGTCAGAGACATCTGTTGCCGATGAGGGGTTCTTGAGGCGTTTCTGTTTTCAGATTGGTCTGGCGCTCGAGAATGCACTGCTTTACCAGCAGCAGCGGGTTCGTCTGCGGAGGCTTTATCGGGCAGAGAGACTGGCCACCACCGGGCAGCTTGCCGCCGGGGCTGCCCACGAGATCCGCAACCCCCTGGCGGCCATATCCAGCTCTATTCAATACCTGAGCGAAGAGTTCCCCCCTGACCACCGGAAGAGGGAGATCGTCGATGGGCTGCTGGAGGAGGTAGACAGGATCAACCGGATTATCGAGGGGCTTTTGTCCTTTGCCCGCCCGGCCCAACCGAAGAAGGAGCGAATCAGTCTCAGGGGACTTCTAGAGCAGACTATTCTGCTGGCCCGTAGCACCGCCAAAAAGAGCGGGGTGGAGGTGGAATCAGATTTCTCTGCTGGAGATGATCGGATAGAGGCCGACCCGGCCCAGTTGAGGCAGGTCTTCCTCAATATAATAATGAACAGCATCCAGGCAATGCCTCGGGGAGGCCGGTTAAGAATAAAATTCTCTCGCTCCGAGCGGAAGCTTTTCGCCACTCCAGGTGGCCACAGGTTCCGGATAGAGTTCACTGACACCGGCGTCGGTATGTCCCCTGAGCAATTGGAGAGAGCCTTCGACCCTTTCTACAGCACCAAGCCTGAGGGTACCGGACTGGGCCTGCCTATATCCTACTCCATAGTCCGCAGCCACGGAGGAGAGATGGATATAGAGAGCCAGCCCGGACGGGGAACCACCGTAAGGGTGGAGCTCTAAGTGCAGTGGCCGACTAATCGACTATTCGCCTAATTGACCAGTTAAATAATCGACCTCTACGGAGAAGTCTATGAACAGAATACTGATCGCCGACGATGAGGAGAAGATCCGCAGGGTAGTCGTGGCCTTCCTGCAGGATCGGGGCTATGATGTAAAAGAGGCCGACTGCGGCCGCACTGCTGTCCGGGCCGCCGAGGATTTCGGGCCCCAGGTTGTCCTGATGGACCTGGCTATGCCCGACATAAATGGTATCGAGGCGATGAGCCAGATTCACAGGTTTTTACCCGGCTGCAAGGTGATCTTCATCACCGCTCACGGGAGCATAGAGTCGGCAGTGGAGGCGATGCGAAAGGGTGCTTTTGACTACATCACCAAGCCCTTCCGAAATGACGACCTGTTGCTCCGGATACAAAAAGCGTTTAAAGTTGCCGAGTTGGAGGATCGAGTGGAGAGACTTGAGGACCAACTGGCCGACCGCTACAGCTTCAGCAACATCATCGGTGACAGTGCCCCGATGAAGCGGGTGCTGGAGCTGGTCAGGAAGGTGATGGGAAAGGATACCACGGTGTTTATTATCGGTGAGACTGGCACGGGCAAGGAGCTTGTGGCCCGCAGCATCCATCATCACGGTCCCAGAAAGAACGGGAGATTTGTTGCCATAAACTGCGCTGCCATTCCTGAGACCCTGGTGGAGGATGAGCTATTCGGGCATGAGAAGGGGGCCTACACCGGTGCCAGCTCCAAAAGGACCGGCAGGTTCGAGGAAGCAGATGGCGGCACCCTCTTTTTAGATGAGATCTGTAAGCTTTCCCCCCAGGCTCAACCCAAGCTTCTGCGGGTGCTGCAGGAGAGGGAGATCACTCGCATAGGCGGCAGCGGCACCCTTCCAGTGGACGTGAGGATAATATGCGCCACTAGCCGGGACCCTTTAGAGGAAGTAAAGGCCGGTAAGTTTATGGAAGAGCTTTACTACCGGCTGAATGTCTTCCCCATCCGTCTGCCCCCCTTACGGGACCGAAAGGAAGATATCCCGGCACTGGTTGACTATTTCATCCCCAGGTTTAATCGGACGCTGGGTACATCGGTAGTCGGCATTGCCCAGGAGGCAATGGAGTTGCTGAAGAGTTACAATTGGCCAGGCAATGTGCGGGAGTTGGAGAACACAATTCATAACAGCGTGCTTATGGCGGAGGAGGATGTGATAAAGGCAGAGCATCTGCCTCTCAGAATCCAGGGTGTTCGGGAATCCGGGGGCAAGAGAAGGCAGATGAACTTAGCAGAGATGCTCAGTGATGTAGAGAGACGGACTATCCTCAGGGTGCTTGGGGAGGAGGGGGGTAACCGAACCAGGGCGGCCAGGAGACTGGGCATAAGCCGCCAGACGCTTATCACCAAGATCCAGGCTTATGGGATCAAGTAGAGAAATGAACCCTGTCCAATTGTTTGACATCTAACTGTCAAAGGATTGGACAGTTCAGTAAGTATTTGATATGCTTTGTAATAAGTAGATTGAGTCATCAAGCAAGTTGAGATTTACTGTCTAATGATCTGACACCTTCTGGCCGTCTTGAAGGCGGAGAGGAATCCGAAAGGTTGGCCTAAGATCAGCACAATCAGCCACTCAGGAACTTAAGAGTGGCTTTCTTATTTGGACAGCAGAGATGGCACAGATATTGCAGAGGATTATTATGCGAATCCATCATCTTGAAGAGACCGAAGGGGGAATGAAGG
>CAZQSC010000157.1:0-5664 GCA_964595705.1 uncultured bacterium
TTAACGGAAAAAATGTATTAAAATATAAAGCTGTTTCGCCAGAGAGATGATGGGTGAAAAGGGAGAAAGCGATGTTTGATGTTTTAGCAGCAAGGTTGGAGGGAATATTTAAGAGATTAAGGGCGCGGGGGAAGCTCTCGGAGTTGGATGTGAAGGAGGCCCTGCGCCAGATACGCCGAGTTCTTTTAGAGGCAGATGTTAACTACAAGGTGGTTAAGGAATTTATCGTTCGAGTAGAGCAGAAGGCGGTGGGCGAGAGGGTGTTGAAGAGCTTCACCCCGGGGCAGCAGGTGATTAAGATCGTCTACGATGAGCTCACCCATCTGATGGGGGATTCTGCCAGCCAGATAAGTTTCAGCCACCTGCCTCCCACCGTGGTTATGTTGGTTGGACTTCAGGGCTCTGGTAAGACTACTACTGCGGCTAAGCTGGCGGCTTTTCTCCGTTCAAAGGGGAAAAAACCGATGATGGCAGCAACAGATGTGCGCCGTCCGGCAGCAACGGAGCAACTGCAGGTGTTGGGACGCTCCTTGAACATCCCGGTCTATTCAGAGACTGCCGAGGCTGATCCAGTGAACATCTGCCTTCACGCTCTCTCTGAGGCCAAACAGAGAGGTTACGATCTGTTGATCTTGGACACCGCTGGACGCCTGCACATCGACGAAGAGCTAATGGATGAGCTGGTGCGAATCAAGCAGCGTCTCCAGCCCCAGGAGATTCTCTTAGTGGCCGATGGGATGACTGGTCAGGACGCCGTCAATGTCGCCCAGGCATTCCTTCAGAAACTGGACTTCGACGGCGTGATTCTGACTAAGTTGGACGGCGATGCCAGAGGAGGCGCCGCTCTCTCCATAAAGGCGGTCACCGGTAAGCCTATCAAGTTTGTGGGTGTGGGGGAGAAACCAAACGCCTTAGAGGTATTCCACCCAGACCGGATGGCCTCCAGAATTCTGGGTATGGGCGACATCGCCTCCTTAGTGGAAAAGGCCCAGCAAGCAATCGATTTAGAAAAAACCGAACAACTGGAGAAGAAGCTTAAGAAAGAAGGCTTCAGTTTAGAAGACTTCCTGATCCAACTTCAACAACTGAAAAGAATGGGCCCCCTGGAACACCTCTTAGGGATGATTCCTGGCCCACGTAAGCTGCTTAAAAATCTACAAATAGATGAGAATGACATCGTCCGAATCGAGGCAATCATCAACTCTATGACCAAGCAGGAGAGGCGAAACCCGCACATCATCGACGGCAGCCGCCGAAGGCGAATAGCAAAAGGCAGCGGCACCAGTGTTCAGGAGGTTAATAGCTTACTTAAGCAGTTTCAAATGACGCAAAAGATGGTGAAGAGTATGACCAAGGCAGCAGGAATGAATAAGATTCCGTCACTGTTTTAAATAACTAACTGAGCCTTAGCAAATTTTTCAAACAACAAATCCCAGACAAGCTCCAATAACCAAAATTCAAATGTTTTAAAGGAGCCCTCCTATAGGCAGATGTGCTCAAGTTTTTTTCTTCGGAAAGCTACGAACATCGGGATTTCGTTTTTAGGCATTGTAATTCGGATTTTGGAACTTATAAACTCTGGCCATTTTACCAAAGTACAAGGCTCAATTAGACTTGGAGAAATTTTTCAAGCGAAGTAATATTAAGTTCTGGATCTTAAACCTTCAACAGGAGGTGGCCCTTGTCAGTTAGAATAAGATTGAGAAGGATGGGAAGAAAGAAAAGACCTTTTTATCGGATAGTGGTGGCGGATTCCAGAAGTCCCAGGGATGGGGAGTATATCGAATCTCTGGGGTATTACAATCCTCTTACGGAACCGGCTGAAGTGCATGTTGATGAGGAAAAAACTATTTCCTGGCTGAACAGAGGTGCTGTTCCCTCCGACACGGCGCTGAGTCTCTTAAAGAAGGCCGGCGTTTTGAGAAAACGGCATGAAAGACAGAGGAGGGAGGCTCTAATCAAAGCTCTCTCTAGCGGAGAGGATACTTCTGAAACTCCTGAATCGACAGAAGAAAGTCCCGCCCAGCCAGAAGTCTCTGAAGAAGGACAAGAGCAACAGGCGGATTAAAAATCAAGGATTAAGTCAAGGTGATAATTGACATCCTCACCATATTCCCAGGGATGTTTCGTGGGCCTTTTGATGAGGGCATGGTAAAGAGAGCCCAAGAGAAAGGCTTAGTGAGCATACGGATACATAACATCCGTGATTACACGCAGGACAGACATCACCAGGTGGACGACTACCCCTTTGGTGGGGGAGCAGGGATGGTGCTAAAACCTGAGCCCATAAGCCGGGCCCTTAAGGCGATCAGACCGCCGGAGGCCCTGGGGAGAGTTATCTACCTCACCCCCCAGGGAGAGCCTTTCGATCAGCTAAAGGCAAATGAACTGTCACTGGAGCAAACACTTGTGTTTATCTGTGGACACTACAAGGGTATTGATGAGAGGATCAGAGAAAAATATGTCACTGATGAGATCTCCATCGGTGACTATGTGATAAGCGGCGGAGAATTGGCGGCAATGGTGGTAATTGACGCAGTGGTGCGCCTGATACCGGGTGTGTTAGGTGACCCCCAGTCGGCCCTAGATGACTCATTTCAAGATGGACTGCTCGACTGCCCCTGGTACACCCGCCCCAGAGTTTTCGAAGGGATGAAGGTCCCAGAGGTGCTGTGCTCTGGAGACCACCAGAAGATTCACCGGTGGAGAATGGCGCAGGTTTTGGAAAGAACTCGAAAGAGAAGACGCGACCTTTTAAAAAAATGTAGAGATGTATGAGGCTTTTTATCTAACAGGGTGAATTTGACATTTGATCTTCGAGATTGATTTGCCAGCGATGAAGATAAGAATCAAAACCTAATAAGCTCAAAATAACATTGAAAAATTAAAATCACGGAGGGGTAGATGGAACTTTTATCCTCGGTTGCCGCTCGGCACCTGCGGGATGAGGTCCCAGAGTTTGGGCCAGGGGACACCGTAAGGGTACATGTGAAAGTAATAGAGGGAGAAAAGGAGCGGATTCAAGTGTTTCAAGGCACTGTCCTGCAGAGACGGGGGGGAGGTATAAGCGAGACCTTCACTGTCCGCCGGGTTACCGGAGGCATCGGTGTGGAGAGGATATTCCCCCTACATTCCCCTAATATTACTAAAATCGAAGTAGTGCGCTCCGGTAAGGTTAGAAGGGCAAAGCTCTTCTACTTGAGGAAACGGAAAGGGAAGAAGGCTGCAAAGATCGCTGAGAAAAGATAGGCAGAGGGGAAAACGCAGCGTCAATATACCAGGAGGTCTTCCTATGAGGAAATTTGTAACCGGTCTCTTTGTGCTGCTTATCACCACATCTGTTCTCTCCGGCTGCGGGAAAAAGGCGGATTTAGTAGTGGCTGAGGTGGGGGGGAAAAGAATAACAATCGGGGAGCTCTATCAGGCTCTCCGAAAGATATCCCCACAACTAAGACAAGGGACAATGGGAGCTGAACAGTGGAGAAAGTGTTTGGATTTGCTTATCAACAAGGAGCTGATGCTCTTAGAAGCTAAAAACCAGGGGCTGGATAAAGACCAGGATGTGCTTGATGCCTTAAAAGAGGTCAAGCGAGATCTGATGGTCAAAGAGCTCTATAAGAGAGAGGTGACGAGTAAGGCAAAGGTGAGTGATGAACAAGCCCGAAGGTATTTTGATAGGAACCGGCTCAACGAGAAAATACGGCTAAGCCATATCGCAGTTGAAACAGAGGCGGAGGCACAACAGATTTTCAGAGAGCTAAAACAGGGCGGAGATTTCGCTGAGCTTGCGCGGGAGAAGTCCATAGATGAAAGCAGCGCTAAAAAAGGCGGTGATTTAGGGTGGTTCATCCGCCCTGAATTGAATTCCAGATTTCGAGAAATGCTCTTTTCTATGGATGCCGGTCAGATCTGTCAGCCGTTCAAAAGCTCCTTCGGATACTCTATTCTTAAGGTCGCTGATAAAAAGAAAGTTAAGTTTAATGAGCTCAAACGCAGAATCAAGCGAAGATTGTTCCCTGAGGCAGTTGCTAAAAGAGGAAAAGAGTATTACAGTTCATTGAAAGCAGAGAATAAGCTCCAATATGAAGCCCAAGGGTTAAGGGTCTTTTTAGAGGCACAGAGGAGATCGGGCCAGAAACTTCCTGAACTTTCGGCCGAAGAGCGGAAGGCAGTTTTGTTCACATTTGACGGTGGAGAGATAACCCTGGCCGACTTCATCCAAGCTTTCAGGTGGACAGGTAGCCAAAGTTGTCCGATGGTCGGAGATAGCGCCAGATGGAAGGCAAGAGCTGAAATGGTGGCCTTCGAACATGTACTTCTGCCCCAGGCTGCCCAAAAGAAAGGGTTGGACAGGGACAAAAAGATCCTGGCCCAACTGGAGCGAAGGAGAGAAGAGTTCATGGTGGAAAGGTTGAGAGAGATTCAAGTCGTTGATAAAGTGAGTATTACAGAGGACCAAGAGAGGGAGTATTTCAATACCCACCGGGGTGAGTATGTAGCTGCAGAAGAGGCTGAAATTATAGATATCCTCTTGGAGGATAAGAAACAGGCAGAGGCAATCTTACAGCAGATTAAGAAAGGTGCTGATATAGAGAAACTCGCTGAGAAATACAGCACCCTTAAAAGACCGAAACAAATGAGATGGAAATTCCCCCTCACAAACGACAGATGGTCAGAGAGGATGTTCGGGAAGCGCTTTGTAGAGGCAGTTTTTAAATCGAAAACAGGAGAGGTCATAGGGCCTGTTGAGGCAAAAGGCGGGTATGCAGTTTTCAAAGTTCTTAAAAAGACCCCTCAACGGCAACAGAGCTTTGAAGAGGTAAAAGATGCAATCTCTGCTGTTCTCCGCCAAAAAGAGGAACAGAGGCGGTTGGATGAACTTATTGAGAACCTACGGGAGAAATATCGCCAAGAAATAATCATATACGAAGACGCCTTGAAAGAGTTAACATAGGGAGAAACAAATGCTTCTGCATAAGACCGCAATCTGGCTGTTGCTCTGTTTGTTACCACTATCTCCTGCGGCTGCCCAGCAGATTATCGACAGGATTGTTGCTGTGGTGGACGATGAGATTATCCTACAATCAGAGCTTGACCAGGCCCTACAGCTTGAGATGTCCGAGCAGGGCATCAGTGCTGCCCAGCGAGACCAACTACGTGATCAACTGTTGGAGGCGATGATCAATGACAAGGTGCTTCTTATCAAAGCCAAAAGAGATAGCATCGTAGTGACCGACAAAGAGGTCGACGATGCTCTCCAGGAACAGTTAACCAGGATAAAACAGGGGGTGGGCTCAGAGGAGGAGTATAGAAAACTGCTGGCAAGAGAAGGTATAACGGAAAGTGACCTCCGGAGACGCTATTGGAATCAGATCCGCAACTATCTGTTGAAACAGAAGGTGATGGCTTCTCTCAGCAATCAGATCGTTATCTCCTATAAAGATGTGGTTGACTTTTACAACACCCACATAGACAGTCTTCCACCTCGGCCCCAGATGGTCAGCATCAGTCAGATATTTCTGAGGTTCCCTGATCATGAAGATGAGAATTACCAGAAGATCTCTGAACTTCTACAGAGGGTACGCCAGGGGGAGGATTTTGCCCAACTGGCGAAGGAGTACTCTGAAGACCCTGGTTCTGCTGAAGAGGGTGGGGATTTAGGGT
>CAZQSC010000158.1:0-5535 GCA_964595705.1 uncultured bacterium
GGAGGCGGCAGAGGCCCGGTTCAGACTGGAGGTGATGGAGAGGTTGGGATTATAAACCCACCAGCTATTGATCCCTCAAAGATCCTTGGTTATAGCGAAACCCAATGAATTGAGCTAAAAAAGCAGCCCTGTTTACAGGAGGGCCACAGCTGTAGCAATGGGAATTCCTGGGTTTATATATGACTTTATTTGAGTGACTTAATAAGACATCTTTGATCTTTTTGCGAAAATTTAGTTAAGAATTTTATTTCTTTATTGACTTTCCCTGAAGATCGTTTAAATTATTCAGCAGTGATTTCCTTTATATCCAATTATGATCCTCTCATAAGAAGTCGTATATCCCCTCCCCCAGGGGAGGGGGACACCCTCACCCCGGCCCTCTCCCTGGAAGGGAGAGGGAGCATTTTGGACTTTTTACGAGTCAATCGGTTATGGTTTTGTATCGATCTAATATATCATTTTTGGAATCTTTAGAGAAAATCACAATTTCAAGGCCTATTTGAAGACGGGGATTACCAGGGGATGAACAGCGAGTCTATCCCCGGAGCCGGGAATTCAACCTATCGAAATAAATATAAATACCAGGATAAAGACTTAACCAACGGGATTACCCGTTGGTATAAATTGGATGATATGAACTATTGGGGGAATAGAACCATGCACGGGCCGGTTCGAGTGATATCCGAACCGGCCCTTTTAATAGGGGAATAACGTCTCTATCAGAACTATCCCAATCCCATCCGGGCATCACAGACGAGAGCACCCTCAAATTGGCCAAGCGTGCCAATTGGTGGAGACGGTAAACAGAAGAGAGGGTATAAATCGGTCCACTGGGACGGCAGAGACAACAAAGGAGAGTATGTGGCAAGCGGGGTTTACCTCTATGTGCTCAAGGTTGACCACCAGCCTGTCCAGACGAAGAAGATGGCCCTGATCCGATAAAAGCAGGTAGCAGAAGCCGCCCCCTTCTGTTTCTCACCGCCTCTGTCAGCGCTGACTCCACCGCCTTAGAAAGGCTCTCCTCTTCCCAGAGACTCCTCACTTCCTCAATCAATACAGGATTTGTGACCCTCACAACCACCGCAAAAATATCTTGACAAATTCACAGTTGTGTCTTATGTTTGTAAACGCAATTTCCTTTTCTATTCACCGTTGATTGGGATAAGAGAAAGGCATCCCTCTGCCCCCCACAGACCTGCCTGAAAATGAAGTTTATCGCCGACGATATGCTGGGTAAGTTAGCCAAGTGGCTGCGAATTATGGGGTACGACACTGTTTATCATTCCTCCATTTCCGACGGGGAACTGCTGCAGCGGGGAGCTATGGAGAATCGGATCATTCTGACCAGAGACACCCACTTGGTCGCCAGGACATCCCCTGATAAGTTGTTGCTAATCCGCTATGATAACATCTGGGAGCAGCTCAGACAGGTGGTAGAGGAATTAAACCTGAATGTGAGGGGATATCTAATGACCAGGTGCTCGGTCTGTAACTGCAAGGTAATTAGTGTAGATAAACAGAGTGTTGAAGGTAAGGTTCCTGATTATGTCTTTCAAACTCAGTCAGAGTTTTCTCGATGCCCTCAATGTGAAAGGATATATTGGAAGGGCACTCACTACCAAAGGATGAGGCAACGACTGCGCTGTATTCGAGGTGAGCGAAATGAACAAGAAGTATAAGTTTCTGCAAATTTTTCCTATTTTAGCCCTATCCTTTTTGCTTTCTCCTCTGGTGAAGGCGGAACCAGTGGTAGAAGTTATAAGAATAGATGGGATTATCAATCCCATCTCCTCGAAGTTCATAGTGGAGTCCATCCAGAAGGCCGAAGAGGACAAAGCAGAATGTTTGGTGATCCAGATGGACACTCCTGGGGGGCTGATGGAGTCGATGCGCTCGGTGGTGAAGGAGATGCTTTCGGCCGAGGTACCGGTAGTAGTTTATGTGTGGCCCAGCGGGGCCAGGGCTGCCTCAGCAGGGGTGTTTGTCACCTTGGCCGCCCATATTGCTGCTATGGCCCCGGGCACCAATATTGGGGCTGCCCATCCCGTCACCTTAGGCAGTGCTCAAGATACCACCGGGGCGAAGACGATGATGGATAAGGTCACCAATGACGCCGCTGCCTCCATTCGCTCCATAGCAAACAAAAGGGGCCGAAATGCCCAATGGGCAGAGAAGGCAGTCAGACGAAGCGTCTCTATCACTGCCAGAGAGGCTCTGAAGCTGGAGGTGATCGACATAGTCTGCGAAGACCTCCCAGAGCTGCTTCGAGCCATCAACGGACGCAAAGTGAAACTGCCCTCTGGCCAGAGAATTCTACACACAGAAAATGCTCGAATAGAGAGAATCCAGATGAACTTCCGGTATCGGATACTGGATAAGATCTCCAATCCCAATATTGCTTACATCTTACTTATGCTGGGAATCTATGGGATCTTTTTCGAGCTGGCGAACCCAGGCTCAATACTGCCCGGAGTAACAGGGGCAATTTTCCTCATCTTGGCCTTCTTCGCCCTGCAGACTTTGCCCATAAACTATGCAGGACTTCTGCTTATCCTGCTGGCTGTAATTCTGTTTATACTCGAAACTCAGATCCCCAGTCACGGCATATTGACTATAGGAGGCGTAATCTCTATGGGGTTAGGTTCAATAATGCTCATCAATATCCAGAACCCTTTCTTGAGGATCTCCTGGACGGTGATAATTCCAGCGGTGCTAATTACAGCGGCGTTCTTCCTGTTCGCTGTGGGTATGGGATTGCATATCCAGAGGAGAAAACCCACCACCGGGGCAGAAGGACTGGTGGGAGAGGTAGGGGTGGCTTTGACCAGAATTGGCCCCACAGGGAAGGTGGCTATCCACGGAGAGATTTGGAAGGCAGTGAGCGACCAGAAGATCCGCAAGGGAGAAAAGATAGTAGTGATAGGAGTTGACCACTTACAATTGAGAGTCTCCCGAAATAGCCTGGGCAATAGAGAATAAACAGCACCCGGTTGAAATCCCAGAGGAGGTAGAACCTGAGGCAACCGAGGCCTTAGGAAAGATGCTGAGTATAGCTTGAACTGGATGTCCTGGCCTCCATTAAAGAGCTTGGGTGCCCGAACCCCCAACCACTGCCGTAGCGGCGACCTTTAGGTCGCCATAAGATGGAGGGCTAAAGACCTCCGCTACAAAGAGCGGTCGGTTGACTTGGTTAAAAGAAAGGCAGATTCAGTTGAAATGGAGATAGAGACAGATTATCTGGTTATAGGCACGGGCATAGCTGGGCTATCGTTTGCCTTAGAGGCAGCCCAGCAGGGCGAAGTTGCAATCATAACTAAAAAAGCGGATTCCGATTCCAATACTAACTACGCCCAAGGGGGAATTGCCGCAGTGCTGGCCCCTGATGATTCTACTGCCCTGCATATCGAAGACACCTTGCGTACTGGCGCTGGGCTGTGTGACCCAGAGATAGTAGAACTGGTAGCACGAGAGGCACCAGCTATGGTGTCAAAGTTGATAAAATGGGGCGTTGAGTTCACCAAGAAACAGAATGGAACTCTGGCCTTAGGACGAGAAGGGGGACATTCAAAGAACAGAATTGTTCACGCTGCTGATCTAACCGGTGCTGCCATAGAGAAAGCATTGTTAGAAAGAGCTAAGGAAAAGAAAACCATAACCATCTATGAAAACCACTTTGCCATCGATCTCATCACTGAACACCACCTGTTCGATGTTAAAGAGAAAAGGAGCAGAAGGATCACTTGCTGGGGGGCTTATGTTCTGGATACCAGACAGGCAGAGGTCCACAAGTTTCTGGCCAAGGTGACCCTGTTGGCCACCGGAGGAGCAGGTCGGGTGTATCTGCATACTACCAACCCCGCTATTGCCACCGGAGATGGTGTCGCTATGGCCTTTCGAGCCGGGGCAGAGGTGGCCAATCTGGAATTCACCCAATTTCATCCTACCTCCCTTTATCACCCAGATGGTGACTGTTTCCTTATCACCGAGGCACTCAGAGGATACGGTGCAGTGCTGCGAACCAAAGATGGTAAGACCTTTATGGAAAAGTACCATCCTATGGAATCCTTAGCCCCCAGAGATATAGTGGCCAGAGCTATTGACCGGGAACTCAAACTCAGGGGAGATGAATGTGTCTACCTGGATGTGACCCATATGGATCCCAAGAAGACCAAGGAGGAGTTCCCTAATATCTATAAGAGATGCAAATCCTTAGGTATTGATATCACTAAAATGCCCATCCCTGTGGTACCAGCGGCCCACTATATGTGCGGAGGGGTGAGGACAGATATCCATGGGAGGACCTCTATCAAAAGCCTTTATGCCTCGGGAGAGGTGGCCTGCACGGGCCTGCACGGAGCCAATCGCTTGGCATCTAACTCCCTCTCCGAAGCCTTGGTCTTCTCCCACCGAGCCTACCAGGATTCCTTAGCCGTGGTAAAGGACAAAAATTTCGCCTTCCCCAACATACCCGATTGGAACGAGGAAGACACCTTCAATGCCGAGGAGTGGGTTATCTTGTCTCACGACAGACAGGAGATCCAGCGCTTGATGTGGGACTATGTGGGCATAGTTCGTTCGGATTTCAGGCTTAAAAGGGCCCAAAGGCGAATTCGCCTAATTGCCAACGAGATAGAAGAATTCTATAAAAGAACAAAAGTGACCGGCGATCTGATTGAACTGCGCAACATCGCCACCGTGGCTTTACTTATCATTCGTTCTGCTCTGATGCGGAAAGAGAGCAGAGGACTTCACTTCAATACTGACTATCCCCAAACAGACGATAAGCACTGGCAGAGAGAGACGGTGATAAAAAATGAGGCAAGCCTTAATTATCGTTGATATGCTTAACGATTTTCTCTTGGAGGGCGCCCCTTTAAGGGTCCCAGGGGCAATGGAAATAGTCCCTAACATCAAAAGAAGACTCGCCCAAGCTCAGGGTAGGGGAGAGGCAGTAATCTATCTTTGTGACTGCCACCGCCCGGATGACTCGGAGTTTCAGATCTGGCCAGTTCATGCTGTGGAAGACACCTGGGGGGCGGAGATTGTTGAGCAATTGAAACCTGGTAAAGAAAGTATAATTATCAAAAAAACAAGATATTCAGGATTCTACCAGACCAACTTAGATACCCTGTTGCGGAATTTAGGAGTTGGCAGAATGATCTTAACCGGGGTGGTGACCAATATCTGTATTCTCTACACGGCAGCAGATGCTGTTATGCGAGGCTATGAGGTTGTTGTCCCTCAGGACTGTGTCGCTGCCCTCTCAGATGAAGATCAAAGATTTGCCTTAAAGCAATTAAGGGAAGTATTAAAGGTAGAGGTAATTTGAGCCTTGGCAGATTTTATGTTCTTGGCTGGCCGCAAACAACACAAAGAAAGCGCAGCAGTTGAATTCTCAACTGAGGATGATATCCCTTGATCTTTCTTGAACTTGTCAAAGTTCACTTAAGACCTCAAGTTGAGCGGCTTAGAAGGATAGGATGATGTTCCACCTAGCAGATGAGAAGGAGATCAAAGAGGGCAAAGTCACCGATG
>CAZQSC010000159.1:0-5535 GCA_964595705.1 uncultured bacterium
TCTGTTCTTAGCACCGATAATGGAGACCAGCCGGTTGCCAGCAGCCTTCAATGCCTTAGCCACCGGGTAAACCACCGCAGTGCCAACACCGCCGCCGATACACACCACTGTCCCAAAATTCTTCACTTCGCTGGGATTGCCCAGAGGACCGGCGATATCCGTGACCTCTTCTCCCTCCTCTAAGCTCCCCAGTTTCTTAGTGGAACTGCCCACCTCCTGGAAGATGATGCTCAATGTGCCTTTCTCCTCATCCTGTTCGGCCACAGTAAGGGGAATCCGCTCGCCCCTCTCTCCACAACGCACGATGATAAATTGTCCAGGCTTAATCTTTTTAGCAATCTCGGGTGCACTCAGCACCAACTGCTTAATTTCTGGTGCTAATTGTTTTTTTTCTAGTATATAAGCCATCTCTCCTCCAAGAGACCTTCGGAGTTGATATCTCTAATTATCTCTGAAACTTAACGTTCATTAAAGAAGAACTCTATCTCTCTCTTAGCGTTGGCCAGTGAGTCTGACGCGTGAACAGCATTTTGAGTCTTGGTGGTGCCATAAATCCTTCTTATTGTGCCTTCGGCAGCTTCACTGGGGTCAGTTGCCCCCACTATTTTTCTCAAATAGTTTACCCCATCCTCTCTCTCTAACAGTATTGCTACGATTTGCCCTGAACTCATAAATCTCACCAGGTTGGTGAAAAACGGCTTGCCCTTATGTACCGCGTAGAATTCCTCTGCCTCCGGGGGGGTAAGAGAGAGGGTCTTGGTCTGGCAAACCCTGAAGCCCTCTTGTTTAACCCTTTGAATAATCTCTTCCGTTGCCGCTTTGGCCACAGCATCGGGTTTAATAATCATCAAGGTTCGTTCCATCTGTTGTCTTTCTTAACTGAATCTGGCCCAACCACGCAGGCATAAAGCCATACGACTGTTTATGAAGAGGTGTACTTAATGGAGCAGGCGGGCAATGTCGTTGAAAGTTACATAAGCCATCAGCAAAATGATAATTGCCAGGCCGACCTTAGTCGTCGCCAGTCTCACTTTCCTGGGAATAGGCCTTCTGATGGCGCCTTCGACCAGTAGAAAGAGGATCACTCCTCCATCGACGATGGGGATGGGAACAAGATTAATCAGTCCCAAGTTAATACTCAAAAAAGCAGCGAAGCCAAACAGCTCTTTCCATCCCCAGTGGGCGGTTTCACCAGCTATTTGGGCAATGAGAATAGGCCCACCCAAAAGACGCGGAGAGATCTGCCCGACAACCAATCCCTGGATAACCTTAAAGATCAAATAGGTCTTCTCCCAGGTTTGCTTAACCCCATAGTGAATTGCCTGTAGAGGACCAACCTTTTTTGAAGTAAATCCAGCGCTTACGCCAATTGCCCCGTATTCTACCGCCTGATTCTGGGCATCATATTGTCTCTTCACCTGGGTTATGACGGTGGCCTTGTGGTATTCCCCGTTGCGTCTCCATTCCACTGTTATTGACTCTCCAGGGTGCGAGTATATCTCCTCAACCACATCCCTCCACTGAGTAACCCGTTTACCGTTTATCGCGGTAATTACGTCTCCTTGACGAACACCTGCTTTCTGAGCTGGACTCCCTTTTTCCACTCTCCCAACTACGGGCTCAATAAATGGCGATATGCCCAAGATCTTATCCTCTGGCCGGAGGGTCACCACCAGGGTTTTTACTTCGTCGCCTCTTCTCAATCGGATGTGAAATGTCTTGCCTCTATTTAAGGCTATTGCCTTCTGAACCTGGGCCCAATTTTCCACCCTCTCACCCTCTATGGAAATTATCTGGTCGCCGATTTCTATTCCCACTGCTTCAGCAGCGGAACCCTCCAGCACTTCTCCTATCCGGGTAGTATTGTATGCGGGAATTCCCCAGCCGAGGGCCAAAGCGGAGAATATAAAGAAGGCGAGTAAGAAATTCATCAACGGGCCGGCAGCGATGACCGCTATTCTGGTGGGAACAGGTTTTGAGGTAAATTCCCAGGATTCCCCCCTGACCTCAGCTTCACCAAAGTCGGACTGCCCGGCTATTTTAACATAGCCTCCCAGCGGCAGCCAGGAGATGCAGTATTCAGTCTCCCCTATCTTCTTGCCTATCATCTTAGGTGGAAACCCTAAGGAGAATTGCTCGACCCGGATCTTTGAGCGTTTCGCCACAGCAAAATGCCCCAGTTCGTGGACGAAGATTAACAAACCCAAGACAAAAAGGGTAGCGACAATTGTAGTAAGCATTTCTCTGGTTCCTATTGAGAATTAGTGGTTCACCCCAGTAAAGATGACGGGTGTGATTCTGAACCTCAGCACTTCGGTTCACTCAGTGTAGACTCCGCGAAGGCAAAGAATCTCGCCTAGTGAACCAGTTATGAGATCCTTCGACCTCTGGTCTCAGGATGACAGGTCGTCAAAAACACCGCGTGGGCCACTAACAACTCTCCTTTTAGCCTGATGGCGAGCCCAAGAGTCGGCCTGCAAAATCTCATCTATGCTAGCCCCGGAGGTCACCTTGTGCCTGTTCATAACCTCTTCGACTACCTCTGGAATCTGCGTAAAGCGGATTTGTCGGCACAAAAATGCCTTTACTGCCACCTCATTGGCAGCATTCAGAACCGCCGGCATACTGCCCCCTATCTCTGCTGCCTGATAAGAGAGCTTCAAGCATCGAAATCTCTCCTGATCTGGCGGTTCAAAGGTCAACTCCACCCTCTGGGAGAAGTCCAATCTCAATTCCTCTCTCTCCATTCTCTCCGGATAGGTGAGGGCATATTGAATGGGCAGCCTCATATCCGCCACCCCCAGTTGGGCTAAGATGGAGCCGTCGATGAATTCGACCATTGAGTGCACTGTTGACTGGGGGTGAACGACAACGCTGATCTGAGAGGGAGGCACTTTAAAAAACCAGTGAGCCTCGATCACCTCCAGGCCTTTGTTCATTAGGGTGGCCGAATCGATGGTGATCTTTTTCCCCATCTGCCAGGTGGGGTGGAGCAGGGCATCAGAAGGGGTTACATTCCTTAATCTCTCCTGGGGCCACCTCAGAAACGGACCTCCAGATGCAGTCAGGATGAGCCTTCTTATCTGTCGGTTAAGGTTATTGTCCATACATTGCCAGATAGCGCTCATCTCACTGTCGATGGGAAGCAGTCTCACTCCCCGCTCCTCCGCTGCCCTGGTGATAATCTGCCCTGCCATAACAAAAGACTCTTTGTTAGCTAGGGCTACATCTTTCCCCGCCTCGATGGCTCTTAAGGTCGGAAGAAGTCCCACTGCACCTACCAGGGCATTAATAACCAGTGTGCTCTCTGGGTGTTCGGCCACTCGCATCAACCCTTCGTTCCCCCCCACTACCTCTATATTTAGGGCCTTCAATTGTTGCTTAACGAAGGGCACCAGAGACTTATCAGCAATAGCTACCAGCCGAGGACGACAGCGTGCTGCTTGCTGGCATAAAAGCTGTGCGTTTCTGCCAGCACTTAACGCCACAACCGAAAAACAGTGGGGGAATTCCTCCAATATCTCTATGCTGGTCCTGCCGATAGAGCCCGTGGAGCCTAAGACAGCTACTTTTTTCAAGATACTCACAGTAGTATCCCGGCTATTTTAAAATAGAGATAGGCCAGGGGTAGAGCACAAAACACACTGTCGAATCTGTCCAGGACACCTCCATGCCCAGGGATTATCCGGGAGGAATCCTTCACCCCAGCATCTCTTTTCAGGAAGGACTCTATTAAATCCCCGAGCTGACCTCCAATTGCAATAATGAGACCCAGAACAAGGCTATTGGTCGTTGAGAGCACGGGCACAAAGGTCTGACTACCAGCGAAGACAACCACCAATGCCCCTGCAATTCCCCCTAAAGCTCCTTCTACGGATTTCTTGGGGCTAACCCGGACGAAAAGCCTGTGCTTGCCGAATCCCCGGCCTACAAAGTAAGCGGCTGTGTCAGTGCCCCAGATGGAGAGTAAGACTAATATCGCCAAATTCCCTGAATCTGCCTGGGAAGGAGCGGCCCGAAGCAGAAGTAGAAAACTGCTCAGCCAGCCCACATAAAAGACTGCCAACAGGGTCGAACCTGCATTTGCAAGAGGAGAACCTGAATCTCTGCGGCAGAGTTCGGAAAACAACACTAACAAAACTACCCCAACCGGGACAAACTCTATATATTCACCCCTAAAAAAGAAAAATTCCCAACTTACGGCTAAGGCCACTAGGGTCCCCAAAACCCTCTGTGGCCTCCATCCTTTCGCCTTTTGTAAGTGGAACAGTTCCTGAATTCCGCACACAATTACCAGGTCAACGAACACCAGGAGATAGAGCCCACCCTGCCTGATCGCCAGGAGTATCAGAGGAACAGCCAAAACGGCTACCAGGACTCTCTTGGCTAAGTTAGACAACGCAAACCTACTCCTTTACTCTGCCAAATCTTCTCTCTCGGGACTGATAGCTCTCGATGGCCTGGTAGAGATGTCTTCTTCTGAAGTCTGGCCAGAGAACATCGGTCACCCATATCTCTGTGTAGGCCATTTGCCACAAGAGAAAGTTGCTTAATCTCATCTCCCCGCTGGTTCTTATCAGTAAGTCAGGATCGGGCAGGCCAGCAGTGAAGAGATGTTCTGAGACGGCTTTTTCGCCAATTTCCTCTGCCTTGTACTTCCCGCCCTCCACCTCTGATGCTATACGGCGCACGGCCTCCACTATCTCTCTCCGACCGCCATAGTTCAGCGCCAGATTGAGTATCAAACCGGAGTTTCGGGAAGTAAGCTCGATTGTTCTCTCCAAAGCTCTCTGACAGGAGCGGGGCAGCTGCTCAATCTTGCCGATGGTTCTTACCCTCACATTATTTTCGACCAGCTCTTTGGTCTCCTTCTCTAAGGTCTCCTTAAGAAGGTTCATCAGGGCAGATACCTCTTGGGGGGGGCGTTTCCAGTTCTCGGAGGAGAAAACATAGAGGGTGAGCACCTCAATTCCCAGTTCTCCTGCTGCCCTTACCACGTCGCGCACCGAGTCAACTCCCGCTCTGTGGCCGGCAATCCTCTTTTTGCCTCGCTGTCTGGCCCATCGGCCATTGCCATCCATAATTATGGCTATATGACGGGGCAGATTTCCCCTTTGAATCAGTCGCTCCTGAATCTCTTTGTCCTGTTCTTCCACTTGTGAAATCCTCTAAAATACACATTTATGTTGGTAAAGTCAAGCACAAAATAGAACAAAGGCAGGGACTCCTGCTTTCCTCCAGTTAACTGTAAAATGGGAACTTGCCTGAAAATACCACTCTAAACTTCGGAAAATGGCCTCCGCAGGACAAACCAATAAATTCCTGCCCATACCATTGAGGCCCAGTTCTATCGGTGCCTGCACACCCCTTCTTTTAACCCAGATTCGGAAAACTCTGCTAAAGATTTTTCTATCTTTTGCAACTTGCTTCAAATAAGGCTTGGGTTTGACTCCATAATTCTATAAACATGTCGTCTCTAACGAGACTCCTGTCTGTCCCGATAGGGACAAAATGTTTATAGCAATAGGATTAACC
>CAZQSC010000160.1:0-5517 GCA_964595705.1 uncultured bacterium
GGATCCATGCCTTCGAACCCAGAGGGCTCTGCACCGGCAGGGTCCCCAATGTCTCCGAACAAAATATAGAAGAAGTGTTGAGGATCAAAGAGGAGTTCGGGATCAGGATTACTGCCCTCTCTCCGGGGGCATTTAAGATACCTGTCGACTCGCCAAAGGTACAGTATCAATTAGATGAGATGCTTCCCCGCACCTATGAACTGGCCCACCGACTGGGGACAGATAGGGTTATTCTCTTCGGTTTTCACCGCCCAGAGGGGAGTCGGCAGGGAGAGTATTCCCCCGAGGTGGTGGAATTTCTGCACCAAGCCTCCCAGAGGGCCCAGCAGGAAGACATCCGCCTTTTTTTGGAGAACGAACCCGGCTGCTGGGCTGATACGGGAGAGACCACTGCTCGAATCCTCAAAGAAGTGAATCATCCTAATCTCAGACTGAACTGGGACCCCTGTAACTCCCTCCACTCTGGAGGCAAGCCTTATCCTAAAGAATACAACGCACTGAAATCCTTGATAGCTCATCTGCATATCAAAGATATGAAACGGAGCCTAAAACGGTATGTCCCAGTGGGAGAGGGCGATGTTGACTGGCAGGGGCAACTGAGTGCCTTGCTCCAGGGAGGATTCGACGGATACTACACCATCGAACCCCACTACGGCCCCCGGGTGAGCGCCTCCCAGACCTGCTGGGAGAACCTGAGAAAGATGCTGTTAGAGATAGCTTGAAAACCAAAAAGTGCAGTTGGCCACAGAGTTCACAGAAATAATGTCGTAGCGGGGGCCCTCAGGCCTCCACAAAATGGAGGTCTAAAGACATCCGCTACTCTCTGAAATTAACCCGAGGAGATTCTGTCAATCAGACCTTAGAGACGTGAACCGGAGTCAATGTAGAGATGACCCGTCGGGTTGTCTCTACGATATATCCTCTCCGCCGTTCAATAACCCATTCTTTTCGACAGAATCTGAGGAGGATGAGAATTAAGCATCTACATTCCTGGCAGGTTACACCCTCTGAGGCCGTAGAAATCCAGCGACAACTACGGGGACAAGTCTCGCCCCACAATAACCTCGGAGATGTTCACACCGTGGCAGGGGTGGATATGGGGATAAAGGGCAAAACTGCCCGGGCGGTGGTGGTGGTGCTGAGCTACCCGGCCTTGGAACCAGTGGTTCAAAGCCTGGTAGAATGCCCGGTTGGGTTCAAATATATCCCGGGGCTGCTCTCCTTCCGGGAAGCCCCCCCTGTACTTGCGGCATTCGAGAAGCTCTCTGTGGAGCCGGATTTGGTCATCGTCGACGGTCAGGGCATCGCCCACCCCCGGCGTATGGGCATCGCCTCCCATCTGGGGCTGTTTCTGGACAGGCCCACCATCGGTTGCGCTAAATCGCGCCTCTGCGGCAGATACAAGGAACCTGGAGAAAAGAGAGGTTCTTTCTCTTATCTCTATGATCACGGAGAGATTATCGGCGCCGCCCTGCGTACTAAGGATAAAACTAAAGTGGTCTATGTCTCTCCTGGACATAAGATCGATCTTAAGATGAGCATCCACTATGTGTTGAGCTGCTGTCGGGGTTACCGTCTGCCTCAGCCTATTCGTTTCGCCCATCAAGCTGCCGGCGGCACAACCCTGAAGGCATAATGACACAAATCGCGTCTTGGCGGCTTTGAGCTGAAATCAACGGCTGGGACTTCTTACAAATGAGTCAATAAAATTTTAGTCTTAGAAGGGGAGGAATATGCAGAAAATCAGAGGGGTTATCTTCGATCTAGGCGACACCTTAATGTATCTGGACGGCGATGGGGAAGAGATCGCCAGCCGGGAAGCAGCAGAGCTGGAGAGTTTTTTGAGAAAGGCAGGGTTTGATATAGAGGGCACAGCCTTCAGCAGAGCCTTCCTCCAGAAGCGGCTCCTCTTCTCCCAGAGGGCGGAGAGAGAATGGGTAGAATACCCCGCGGCTGAGGCGCTGAAAGAAGTGCTGGCAGAGTTTGGCTACAAAGACATGAGTCAAGAACTTATCAGAGAGGCAGTAGCTGTTTTCTTCTCCTATGAGGAGGGACTTTGGCAAGCTTATCCAGATGCCTGTGCCACCTTACAACGGTTATCTGAAGATGGTTACCTTCTGGGACTTATCTCCAATACTACTGACGATGGACTAATCCAGCGAATGGTAGACAAGTTGGGGTTCCGCCGTTGGCTTCAGCCGGTTCTCTCCTCCGCCGCAGTAGGCATCCGCAAACCCGACCCCAGAATCTTCCAGATGGTGCTGAACCAATGGGCACTCCCTCCGCAACAGACGGTTATGGTGGGTGATCGCCTGGAGTTCGACATCCTGGGCGCCAGACTGGCCGGCATACACAGTGTGCTGGTCAGTAGGGGCGAAGACCCCGATGAGGTTGAACAAGGAAGTGAAATTAGTCCCGAGGCCACAATAGAACAGCTCTCAGAGCTGCCAGAAGTAATCGCTCAGTTCTAATCTTCAATCTCAGTGGAGGAGAAAAATATGAACGGTACAACTTCAAAACGAGTGCAGTTTAACAAAGAAGGCTTATGGGTAGATGGGCAGAAGATACTTCCCATCTGTGGTGAGTTTCACTACTGGCGAGTTGAGCCTCGCTGGTGGGACGACATCCTTCGCCGGCTAATGAAAGGCGCCGAAATGAGTATGGTGGCCTCCTACATCCCCTGGAGCGTTCATGAGCCGATAAGGGGGGATTTTGACTTTACTGGGAGGAGAAATCCCCGGGCTAACCTCAAAGGATTCCTGGATCTGGTACACAAGCACGGCCTTTACTTCGTAGCCCGCTCCGGTCCCATCTGCCTGGGCGAAATAGACGGAGGAGGGCCTACCGACTATGCCAACTTAGTGGGCGGCCGCACCGACCGGTTCTTAGAGCTGGCCGAGGCATGGGTAGAGGCGGTAAGTTCGGTATGGAAGGAGTATTCCATCGAAAACGGCGGCCCGCTGATCTTAGTGCAGGTGGACAACGAAATCGGTGCCAACAAGTCCCACCTGAAGAGGTTCCTCCAACAGAAGTACCCCAGCATCGAGGCCCTCAACCAAGCCTGGGATCGGAATTACTCCAGTTTCGATGAAGCAGTGGCCGACGATACAGTTTACAGAGGAAGAAGCAACGTGGGAAGTTATGCCGCCAGCGTGGGAACCAACTGGAAAAGTTGCTTAGACATAATGGAATACAAAACCAGATACTTCCCCCGCCAGTATACCGAAAGATTGGTTGAGATGTTCAAAAAATACGGCACCGATGTGCCCCTTTTCACCAACAACACCTTCCTGTTTATTCAGGACTGGTATGAACTGCAGAAGGCGGTAGAGTTTGTGGGATTAGATCACTATGCCTACTACCTGATCCCCGGTGATTCTTATTATTGGGACTACATCTATGTCTCCCTCAACTGCAATGTGAGCCACTTCCCCTGGTCACCGGAGTTCCAGTGCGGCTCAGGGATGATGGGCTTCGGCCCCGCTACTTCTCAACATCAGAGGATGGTAACCCTGTTCTCCTTAGCCGCCGGAATGTTAGGCGTGAACTACTATATGTTTGTCGAAAGGGAGAGATGGGAGGGCTACTGTCCGGTTACTGAAAACGGGAAAGTGCGGGAGGAATGGTTTGCCCACCGGCAGATGTTCCGTATCCTCAAGGAGGTTGACTGGCCCGACCTTCGCCGGCAGTGCTCGGTGGGCCTGCTCTGGGTTCAGGAACACTACTGGCAATTTCTCTACCAGGGAGGCGGGATCATTCAGCCGGACTCCTACACCGTAGTGGGAGCAAAAAACTATGGGCACTTGGCTCAAGAGCCTTTCTGGCTCTACACCAAGACCCTAATCGACACCGATACCGATTTTGATGTAGTGGATGTGAGAACGGAGCTTTCGAAGTATCCCCTGCTCATCTGGGCTGCTCCCCCTTTGCTTGATGGGCCAATGCAGCAGAAACTCCTCGACTATGTAAAAGAGGGTGGAAGGCTGCTTTTCCTCAGTCCCCCACCCCATCTGGATGTGGAGCAGAATCCTTGCACCCTGCTGGTCGATGGACTGGAGCTCCGGCGGGGTAAGCCCGTTGATGTTCAAGCCACACTGAAGCTGGAAGGCAAATCCATCCCCGTGCACCTGTTTGAAACCTATACAGAAAGCGATGTAAAGCCTCTTTTCTCCACCGCCGAGGGTTTGGTCCCTGCTGGCAGCAGGACTGTGGGAAAAGGTGAGGTTTACCAGATTGGTTTCTCTGCCTTAGAGCCAGAAGTGTGGAAGGAGATGCTCAAAGCCATAGGTGCCCTCCTCTATGTGCAAAGTGACAACCCTTCTGTCCACACCAGTCTGCACTCTAACGAAGAGCAAGCGGTTATCATAGCCATAAACCGAGGGCAGCAGGACCAGCAAGCACGGCTGAGGGTATTTCCGCAGTTGCCCGGGGGAAGAAACCCTCAGGCAGAGGAGATGTTCACCCGGAAGAGGTTAGAGATCGGCCCTGCACAGACGCTAGAGCTCACTCTTCCCGCTAAAGAAGTGGCACTAATCCGGATCAAAAGCCCAGAAGCTTCCTCACCAGATCTGGATAAAGGCAAGCTGATCCAGGGATATTTTCAATTCTGAACCAACAAGATGGCCCAGAGGGGAGTTCCCCTCTGGGCCATCTTGTTAAAATTACTCCTTTCTCTCCTGACATAGAAAGCAGAGCTGCCTCTCTGAACCCGAAGGACACAAAATCTTTGACATTCGGATCTTACCCTTCTCCGAAGGGGCAGGGGATTCGAACTTTGGCATTTTATCATTTCTCTTAAACAACTATATCCATAGTCTAGCAAAAGTCAAGTTTCTGTAGTGATGTTGCCAAGAAAGCTCCTTGCCTTAGATCAAGACTCTGTTTTCCCCTCCATCTGGGGTTTCAACACTCTTTTCTTCCTTTTCGCTCTGCGCAACTGTCTCATCCTTATCTGATGTCTTCTCCTCTGCCAACCGCTTTTGCTTCTCGCCAACTCGGTTCACCTCCTTCTGGTGTAGATCGAATTCGGCTATCACCTTGTTAAACGTTCCCCTGGGAATTAGGGAAATGCGGGCAGCAATTTGCCTTAAACTTTCTCTGTATTGTTCAAGTCTGCAGTTCCAGGGTGTTCTCTTCGGCCAAGGCCTCCTCTGGTAAAACCACCTCGCCTCCAAGTCTCATGGGGTAGTCTGTTCTGTTCAGCTTAGCCGCCTTTACGGAGGGGCCATCGCCCTTTTTTACTACATTCAGCCACCTGCCGCGGTAGGTGAGGCCATAGTGGCCTTCTGCTTTAAGCAGTGGCCGGATGTGGAGGGCATCAGCTTGGGCCCTGATCCCGAAAATGGCTTCTTTAACTACACGCAGGGCATTGATCACCGGAACTACATTGCAAGAGCACTGGTTCATCGCTTCTCCCTGGAGGCTTTCATGTTCATATGGTTGCCCCGGGCGGGTGAAGTTCTCCGCCATTCGGCGCAGACACTGCCAAGCCCTGTCCTGATAACCACAGCGGCCCAA
>CAZQSC010000161.1:0-5515 GCA_964595705.1 uncultured bacterium
CTCTAAAGATTTTTCTATCTCTTGCACATGTGTCAAATAAGCTAGGGTTTGACTCCGTAAGTTTAAAAATTACATATCGTCCCTAACGGGACTAATGCCTTTTGGGGGCAATTTTTCTATAAACATGTCGTCTCTAACGAGACTCTCCTCTGTCCCGATAGGGACAAAATGTTTATAGCAATAGGATTAACCGTTCGTTCGAAGTCCCTTTAGGGACGATATGTTCACTATTAAACCTCAAAATGGCCAGGAGACCCTTTTTTATTTTCATAAGTTTTCCGAATCTGGGTTAAATTCCTTTTTCTGCAGAAATGCTATGAGTCATCGGTTTAGCCTTTGCGGATGGAGTGAATGTAGGCATTCAAATGACTATTAATCTTGAAATAAGAGTCTATGTAAGGGTAATGTATCAAGGAGGTATACGAGATGAGGAAAAATTAAGAGTCCATCACGGCGGTTGTCGGTTTTCTGGTACTCGTTGCTGCCTTAGTTGGCTGTAGTGGAAAGGGGGGTGAGTCCACCACCGGTCCCACCACCACCGGTAGCATCACCGCCAAGGAGGGCCTTGCCTTCGCCCAACAGGCCGCGCAAAGCTGGCAGGCAGATGCCTATCTGATTGCGGTAACCGGAGATGACTGGGATGATAATCCCATAGATGGCAAGATCTCAAGGGAACCCGATGAGGGATGGTGCTATGAGTACTACTCTCCATCGGTTGACAAGGAGATGGAATACGAGGTGAAACCCAGCGGGCAGACGATCCCCACAGAGATAGACTGGGGTGATCCAGCCAGCATACCACAAATTATGGACTGGGAAATCGATAGCCCTGATGTCATTGCCACCGCCGAAGCTAATAGAGGAAGCGATTTCTGGAGAGAGTACCCTGATGTGAAGATAGGCTTCTTACTGACAATGTTTCCCTTGACGGGCCCGGAGAAGCAACCCCGCTGGTCGGTAGAATATTACTCTGAGAGTGCTGATAGCAGCAGGGTATGCATCATCAACGCCAAAGACGGCTCCCTCATCGGATGGGAAGAGTGGGGCTATTAAAAGGCACACCCCCGGTTGTAAGATCAACAGCTAATGGTCTTTAATAATCAGGTAATTATATCTTTTATCTTCTCTGCCCTTTGTGTCTCTGGGTTAGTTCTTAGACTCTTTGCGAAAGAAACTCTCCTGAAACCCATTTTTTGGGCTTGATTTTGGGGTGCTTTCCTCTTATATTTTATACCCCCCAGATCTGGTTGAGAAATGCTAACGGTCTAAAGGACCTTACACGAGAAGAAGCTATCTCCTATTCGGTTGTCTCTGACACTTCTCACTGGCGGCATAGCTAAGTGGCCAAGGAGGAGGTTTGCAACTCCGCACAATGGCGCGGTAGCCAAGTGGTAAGGCGGCGGTCTGCAAAACCGCTATACACCGGTTCAAATCCGGTCCGCGCCTCCAATATTATTGTGCAAGGCGAATCCGGGTGCCGCCTCCATTTGCCGGGGTGGCGGAATTGGTAGACGCAGCGGACTTAAAATCCGCTGGAGCTTTGCTCCGTGCCGGTTCAACTCCGGCCCTCGGCACTAAAATCCGCTTTCTGTATCTCCTTCTTCACAGCGTGCGGTCAAAATAATGAGATTCCGAAAATCAAACTCTTTCAAGACATTTACCCTCCTATATCTTATCCTCCTTCCCGCTTCCCTCACCCTCGGCTGTGCTTATTACAACACCTTTTACAACGCCAAGAGATTTTACCGCCGGGCAGAGAGAGAACTTCGTAAGTCCCCCGAAAAAGAGCCTTCTTCTTCAATCTTAGCCCTCTATGATAAGGCTATTCAAAAAGCCTCTAAACTCTTAGTCCTCTATCCCAAAAGTAAATGGGTAGACGACAGCTTACTGCTGCTGGGGAAGGCTTTCTACCAGAAAAGTGAATACCCCAAAGCAGCAAGGAAATTTGAAGAACTTGAGGTTAACTATCCCCAAAGTAAACTTGTAGAAGAGGCCCGATACTGGCGAGGTCTCTGCCTCTGGAGGATGAAATCCTACACCGAGGCGACAGAGATATTTCACCGACTGGCAGAGGAAAACAGCAGATTCTCTGCCGACGCTCTGCTTGCTTCAGCCCAAATGGCCATCGAACAGAAACACTATTCGGAAGCCATCGAAATCCTCCAAAAAGCAAAACAGAAGACCTCTGATCGAAAGAAGCTGGCTCAAACCTTCTACTGGACAGGAGAGTCCTATCTGGCCTTAGAACAATATCTGAAGGCAATTAAGTCCTTTCGAAAGGCAATGCAGACCCACTCTGACCCGGAGATAGAATTCAAGGCCTGGTTTAAGATCGGTCAGTGTTTTGAAGGCTCTGGCCGATCCCAACAGGCCCTGGAGCTCTACACAAAACTCCTGAAAAATAAGAAGTACCCCTCACACACTGCTGAACTGAGCCTCCAGATTGCCCACTGTTACGAGCTGTTGGAGGACCTTCCGCAGGCATTAAAGGAATACCGGAGGGTAGCGGAGAATTATCCGGTAACCCAGTATTCAGCGAAAGCCCTCTACCAGATGGGGATAATCTACCAATCGAAGCTTGATAGCCTGGAGCTAGCCCAACGGTGCTTTAAGAAGGTAGGGCAGGAGGGGCGCCATCCTGAGTTGACCCGCCTGGCCCGACTCAGGGTGGCTAATATTGAGAAATTTAAAAAATACCGGGCGACAAACCGGACTTCTCCTGACACCCTACTTCTCTTAGCCGAGCTTTACCTGTTTGAATTCTCTCAACCCGATTCCGCCTTACTAAACTACCAGCGGATATTGGAGCAATTTCCCGAAAGTCCCCTGGCAGCGAAGGCCGCGTATGGTATCGGTTGGATTTATAAAACCTCTTTCCAGGATACTGCCCGTGCAAATCAGACCTTTAGGACACTGATCGAAAGATACCCCGCCAGCCGGTATGCCTACGCAGCCCGAAATGAGCTGGGTCTGGAGGATCCAGGTGAAGAGATATTCCTCCGGGCAGAAAGGCTAAGACTGGATGGTGCTTCGCCCAAAGTCTATCTTCCTCAGCTTAAGAGGTTAGTCGAGCAGCATCCAGAAAGTCCTTATGCCCCCAAGGCGGAGTACATCATCGCCTGGACATACGAATACATCCTCAATGATTCCCTTCTGGCCTACCAGGCCTATGAAAAGCTGGTTCAAAGATTCCCCGACACGCAGCCAGGTCAGATTGCCTCAGAAAAGCTGGGCTTCAACAAAGAGAGCAAAGAGAAGCAAAGACAACTAAAACCAGAGGCGAAACAAAAAGAGAAACGGTAGTGCCAAAAATACGCCAGGAGAACCATGACCCGTTCGTAAAAAGTTGCATTACTCCCTCCCCTGGAGGAGGGGATAATGGGGAGGGGGTGGAAAAGTCTTTGAAATATCAAGACTTTCACCCTCAGTCTTTCCCTCTTCCTCAAGGGAGAGGGAATACTCTGGACTTTTTACGAGAGGATCAACCATAGAGCAAAAATCAATTCTCTGTGGTTAGTTTTTAACAATACCAGAGAGTCTGCCAGGCCCCACAGATGAAAATCGTCCAAGAACAAGGAAAGGTCTTATCAAACCTTGAGGTTGCTCCGAACATTTTCCTGATGAGTCTCAGGCTGCCTCAGGTGGCCAAGACCGCCCGGCCAGGGCAGTTTGTCCACCTCCAGATCAGTCCTCTCTGCGATCCCCTGCTCAGAAGGCCTTTCAGCATTCACCGAACCAAACCTCAGGGAGCGGAGGTCAGTATCCTGTACCAGGTTGTGGGCAGGGGAACGAAACTGCTTTCGCAAAAACACCCTGGGGAAAGATTGGACTGTCTGGGCCCCTTGGGCAGAGGTTTCGCTATTCCAAAGGAAGATGCGCAGTTTATTCTTGTAGCCGGAGGCATCGGCATTGCCCCCCTGATTTTTCTGGCCGAAACCCTTTTAGGAAAAAAGGAAAAAAAGAGAACGGGAATGGTTTTTCTAATGGGGGCAGCTTCAGGGGAGTATATTTTGTATGAGAGAGAGCTTCTCTGTTGGGGAGCAACAGTAGCAGTGGCTACCGACGACGGCTCTAAGGGCCACCGGGGGGCGGTCACCGACCTGTTGGCCCCGAGGGTGGACCGTTCTGTGAACGGCTGCCGTATCTTTGCCTGTGGACCAGAGGCGATGCTACAAAAAGTTGCCCGGATTGCAAACCAGCGGAAGATTCCCTGTCAGCTCTCCCTGGAACAGCGTATGGCCTGTGGGCTGGGTGCCTGTTTGGGATGCGTGGTGAAGACTCGCTCTGGCTACCAGAGGGTGTGCGTGGACGGCCCCATATTCCCTGCCCAGGAGGTGATATTCGAATGAAGCCGGACCTTTCGGTCAACCTGGCTGGCATCAGATTGAAAAACCCTGTGCTTGTTGCCTCCGGCACTTTCGGATACGGAACCGAATATGCAGACTTAGTAGATGTGAACAGGCTCGGAGGTGTAGTCACTAAGGCTGTCACCTTGGAGCCCAGGGAGGGCAACCCTCCCCCCAGGACAGTGGAAACTGCCGCTGGAATGCTCAATGCTATCGGCCTGGCCAATGTAGGGGTTGACGCCTTTATCAAAGAGAAGATGCCGCTGTTGCACGAGTTTGACACGGCCGTCGTCGTGAATGTGGCCGGAAGCACAGTGGCTGAATATGTGGAGGTTGCCCGCAGGCTGAACGAGTGCGAAGGGATAGATGGGCTGGAGATAAACATCTCCTGTCCCAATGTAAAGCAGGGAGGAGTTCTGTTTGGCTCTGACCCCCAAGCAGCCGCCAAGGTGATCAGTGAAGTCCGCAAGGTGACTTCACTTCCCCTTATTGCCAAGCTCACCCCCAATGTGACCGACATCGTCTCTGTAGCCCGAGCAACCGAGGATGCAGGGGTCGACGCCCTCTCTCTGATCAACACCCTGCTAGGGATGGCCATAGATGTGGAGACCAAAAAGCCAAAGTTGGCCAATATGACCGGAGGGCTCTCCGGGCCGGCTATCAAACCGGTAGCCTTAGTTATGGTCTGGAAAGTGGCTGGGGCGGTGAAGGTCCCTGTGGTGGGAATCGGCGGCATTCTCTCGGCCGAAGACGCCTTGGAGTTTCTGGTCGCTGGGGCCAGTGCGGTTCAGGTGGGAACGGGAAACTTCATTGACCCCCAGTGCACGACCAAGATTATTCACGGATTAGACCAATACTGCCAGGAGAAAGGCATTGCCAGAATCTCAGAGATAGTGGGAACACTGGAGGTGGGGAAATGAAGGGAAGAAAAAGGATAAACGATAAAGGGAAAAGGGTGTTACTCCTGTTTTTCTTTATCCTTTATGCTTTATCCTTTATCTTTTTCGAGTGTACCCCTGCTTCCCGCTTCTGTTGCCGAAGGGCTCAGAAGCAAGCTGAGGAGCTTCCCAAGGGAGTATATCAAATTGGCATAGCCTCTTATTATGGGAGGCAGTTTCACAATCGAAGGACCGCCAACGGGGAGATATACGATATGTTTGCCTTCACCT
>CAZQSC010000162.1:0-5437 GCA_964595705.1 uncultured bacterium
ATCGGACTATACGCTAAGATTTAGGGGGTTCTCGGGGTAGAGTCATAGCTCCTCTTTGACAAATCCTGTCATCTTTAATTTATAATTGAGTTTGAGTAGGTGCCAAATTCGGCATTGTCATTATACTGGTTGAAATGAACAAGTTACTGGCAATTCTGTTACTCGTCATGCTATTGGTTCCGGGGTGTGCGCATCCCGCTGAGACACCAGCCGAATCAGGTCTAGCACCGCAAACGCCAGCCCAAATAACAAAGCCCCCACCACAACCACCGCCTCCACAGCCAGCACCAGAATCGGAACTAGCCAAGACCGCAAAGACAGAGCAAACAAAGCGGGGCTACAAATACGTGACCGAAAAACCAACGGGCTGGTTCAAGACGGGGCAGGAGGCTGATATCGTCCTGTATGCAACCGGCTTCAACGAAAGTGGTGGTCCCTTGGTTTTAAATCACCCCGGAAAGGTTGCTACTGATGGCAGGCGACTGATTGTTGCCGATACGTGGAATAATAGAGTCCTTATCTGGAATGAAATGCCAGCAAGAGATAACGAGCCCCCTGATTTGGTTCTGGGGCAGCCTGATTTTCGCTCCAACGTGGCAAGTTTGGGGGCTGACGGAATGAACTGGCCAATGGGGGTTGCCACTGATGGGAATAAACTTGTGGTAGCTGATGCCAACAACCACCGTGTGCTCATCTGGAATGAATTTCCACAAAGAAATGGTGAGCCAGCCGATTTAGTTTTAGGAGCACCAGACTTTGATACTTGGCCACGGGCTTACGAGAGGGAACTTTTTGAAAAGACTGGACAAAGACCCGACCCCAAGACCAGAGTTTACTGGCCGTGGGATGTCTGGACTGACGGCACCAGGCTGGCTGTCGTTGTGGCAGATGGTAGCTCCATCCTTATCTGGAATTCTTTGCCCACAAGAAACAATCAGCCTGCCGACCTGATTGTAAGAGACGAAGCTGCCAGGGTAAACCCCGAAAGGGGAATCGCCTCTGATGGGCGACATCTGGTTGCCACCAGCTACAATGAAAATACAATCTATATCTGGAATAAGTTTCCTGATAAGGATAACGCACCCATATCATTCAGAATTGATGGGGTAAGTCTGGGCGCCAGGTTCCCTTCAGAAAATATTGGAGACTTCATTTTCGGTGTAGATCTAGTTGATAACAGGCTGCTGGTTACAGTGGGGCACAAAATTTTGATTTGGGATCCATTTCTCCAGAGTCCAGATGAAGATCCTTTAATTGTGGGAGCAGACAGGACGAGGGACGAGATTTTTCCATCGCCAGACAGGATGCAATTATGTCCCAGCAACTTCAATTTTCCTTGTGATGTCGCCTCTGATGGAAGAAGGCTTATCGTAGCTGATACCGGCAACAGCCGGGTATTGATTTACAACGAGATACCAACGGTCAAAGAGGCTGAGGCCGACGTGATTTTAGGAACCCCGGAGATTTTTGCTTCGAGATCCTGTTTTGTTTCAGGGGTGGCCCCCTTCTCTGATGGAGAAAAGTTGATAGTCGGCGCTGATGGTTATGGCGTCTGGACTTACAACAGGTTACCTGATGAAAGCAGGGCTCCAGCTGACATCGTCCTGGGTAATTTCCCTGAAGGAAGGCCAATCGGTGGTCCGGCGATTACGGTAGGTGAGAAACTGATCATGGTACATCGGGAAGGAAGCAGTGTCTTTATCTGGAACAGGCTCCCCCAGAGAGACCACGAGCCGCCCGATATTGTCCTCGGCTCGTCGGGAATTCTTGGCTGGGGTGAAGCTGGGGGTGGGAGAATCGGCATGAACCACCCATCCTCGGTCACCAGTGATGGTAAGCGGCTCTTCGTCGCCGACTCGGGCAATAACCGCATCCTGGTCTGGAATGAAATACCCACAGAAAATCAAACCCCGGCTGATATTGTCATCGGACAACCAGACTTTGAAGCAACAAAAGCAGGGACAGGCCTTGATAAGTTTGCCGGCCTGGCTCAAATCTCCACCGATGGCAAGCGCCTGGCAGCAGCTGACCAAGAAAATCACCGGGTTCTCATCTGGAATGAAATACCGACAAGAAATGGTCAGCCAGCTGACTTTGAAATAAAAGTAATCAATCACTCGGGCGAGGGGGACTGGACAGGAGAACACCCGGCTCAGGCAAGGTTAGGTCTCCCCGGAGGGGTCTGTGTCAAAGACGATAAACTTTTCATCGCCGATACCGACAACAACCGTGTCTTGATCTGGAACAGGTTTCCAGAAACTGAAATGGTCGAACCTGACATCGTTCTCGGACAGAAAGACTTTGAAACTGATTATCCATCCAACGCCAGAGATGGTCTATTTATCCCTTATTCTGTTTCATTTGATGGCAGCTTTCTGTGGGTCGGGGAAACGAAGTGGTCATATAGGCTGTTGAGATTCAGCGTGCAGCCTGTTAAATAGAACTGAAGTTAGAGAATATGCTGATCCGGTGATGATGGCCGTAAACAATCAGTGGTGGCGTGGTCATCATCCCGAACACGCTCCACCTTGCCGCCGCACCAGCAGGTAAGTCACTACCCCCACCATCAGGCAGACGGCAATAGCGCCGCCGATGAGACCCCAGTCCGGTCCAGACCCGGGCGATGCTGAAGCTGGGGGTGGTGGAGCTTGCCCGCTGACCACAGGTTGACTGCCTGTCCCTTCTTTTTCGGGTTCTGTTTCTCCTTCGGGAACGCAGTCCTGAGGGCAGTTCTCATAAGTTTCACCCTTGTCTCTCTCACAGATGCCGTCGCCACAAACGGGTTTTTTCATCTCCGGCTCACTGCCAGCACTCACTTGCCTTGCTGATGCTGGTTCAGTTCTAGGTGCTGGTGTGATTACGGGTGCTGGCTGGCCCCCATGCTCAGGGTTATATACCATGTGGCTGCCTTCCAGCATGTACTGTGGTGCCCCGCCTCCGGCTACTATGCAGCTGCTATCGGCGCTTATAGCCACTGCACTAACCCAGCTACCGGTGGTGTGGATCCACAGCGGTCGCGAGCCTGTGCGGGAGAAGAAGTAGACCTTCTTATCTCTACTTCCGGCGGCTATATACTCTCCATCAGAAGATATAGCCACGGAGCCAACACGCTCATCGGCTTCAAAGGTCCAAACTGCCTCCTCTTGGTCGCGGTCGAAGAGGTATACCCGGTGGTCACCACTCCCGGCAACGATATACTTTCCGTCATCGGAAATATCAACCGAGCGAACCCACCAGTCGGTGGTATAGGCTCGCACTGGTGTGCCGCTCTCCTGCTCAAAGAGAAGCACCGCCTTGTAGGTATCAGCGCTATCCAAACCATAGACGGCGTACTTACCATCGGAGCTGATGGCGGCTGCCCACACCGGGGAGCCCTCACTGGTGACATAGCCCCAAAGAGGCTCTTCAGTACTGCGGTGATGCATGTAGGCTTTTCTATCAGGGCAGTGGGTGCCGGAGGCAATATAGCTACCATCGGCTGAAATGGCGAGGGCATGAACCCCGCCCAGGGCTTCATATACCCAGACCGGCTGGCTACTCTCCCTGGAGAAGAGGAAAAGCCTATCACCGTAGTCGCCAGCAACGATATAGCTCCCGTCTGAGCTTATATCAACGGTATAGATGTTATTGTCGCCAACTCTGTATTCCCAGAGCGGGGTATCCTTCTCCCTGGAAAACAGGGCTATTGAGTTGCCGTAGGCTGCGGCTATATATTCTCCCTCTTCGGAAATACTTACCCAGCCGCTAAAATCAGTATTCTCGCCACCCGAGCCAAGAATGGTGTACCTCCAGAGCAAGCTACCATCGCGTGAGAAGAGATAAAGGTAGTCGCTTGTCTTGGCTACGATATAGTTGCCGTCCCGGGAGATGTCAACCGCTCCGACCCAGTCCCTGCCTGTCTCATAGCTCCACAACTCCTTCCCCTGCTTATCAAAAAGGCAGATGCGGTTGTGATCCAGCCTTTCCGATAGGACATTTGGCCCGCCAAAAACCTGCTCTACGGTGCTGGTGTCAACGAGCTTGGCTGTTTCCTTACCGTCACTTGTTTCAAAGTAGTGCTGGTGGTAGCCGATGTCAGCCTCCGTTGCTTCCCAGAAGTATTGAAACATTGCCCCCGTCTCGTAGTCACCACCAGCATATGTCATCTCAATAGCTTCAAGGGCCCCCTCCCTGCCAAGGTAAAGACGCACATAGGCAGGAGGGTCGCCATCTTTGTCCTGATAAGTAACTTGGAAGGTGAAGGTGTCACCAAGGGCACCCCAGGTTGGAGAGACGCTCCCCTGGGTCAACACTGGAGGCGTGTTGCCATTAGCCTGGGGTTGAGCTAGAGCCGGAACTGGGATGGAGTAAAAGAGAAGTGCCCCCACCACTATGAGCGGAAGCAATTTGCCCATCTGGCACCTGCCGTATTGCTATGGCTATATTACTACTCTTGCCATCAGACGGTCAACTTGTATTGCTTTTCTTACCCCTTTACACAATTTGACGATTGGTTAACCTCCGACGGCCTTCTTGCATCTGCAGGCGACAAATCAGAAGCACCAAAAAGTTCTTACCAACCGCCGACCGAGCCCAGACACGATATGGCCTGCCTCGCCCAGCCTAAAGGACTTTTTCAGGGGGAACTACGGTAGCTCTTGTCTGCCTTATCCCATTGGGTCTCTGCCCTACTCACACCAGTGTCACCTCAAGCATAGCCTAAAATCCCCAAGCCCTTTTTTCTTGGAGTTCTTCGTCAGTCATAATAGCCCAGAACCCTGCCGGCTTCAATATCCGCCGAGTGGCATTTCGGGCATCTCGCTTTTGCATCCATTCGATAGTGGCCACCACAATCGCACTCCCCGCGAAGGTCTCAAACGCACGATAGTATTCTTCCTCAGTAATCGGCTCGCCTGGGTAGTTTTCCTGAATCCACAGGTCATAGTGACGTGTTACCCCACAATAGGGCATGCCCAGGCCCTTAAGAAACTTGGGGTGAATTTCCCCAAGGTCGCGGAACCTGATCCCCTTTTCAGACCCACATCGGTCACAATGGAGAAGGTGAAAGAAGAACCCACCACCTTCTTGAGCCATGAACTCCGCCCCGCACCGGCGGCACCTCACGGCGTACCTGTGCCCCATAGTAAGCCTCCATTAACAAACTCACAGTTGTCCAGACCTGATGATTTCCCGCTTTATCACTGGCTGTCTCACAGGCGCATCTCTCGCCACATCAACTCTTCCTCGACATAAGCGCAAAAATTCTGCCAGGCCCTTTTCTCCTTATCGGTCAGTTTGGGGTCTTTGGATATCTTCTTGAACTTCTTGAGGTAATGCCTTAATTGCCCGTTGCTGTAGTCTTGCGTCAGGAAAGGACGAGTTGTGCCGTCGGGGAAGTGTACTTCCCACGGCGTGATGGTAACGGTGATCTTCTCGCACTCCGTCTTGCTCTCCGTCC
>CAZQSC010000163.1:0-5429 GCA_964595705.1 uncultured bacterium
TGGTCGTCAACTCATTGGGGGTGTCCGCCTACCACTGCGGCACTGTGGCCCGTCTCGTCACCGTGGTCATGGGCGACACCGGCTCGGGCTACGCCTCGGCCACGGCGATGGACGTCACAACGCTGGACCCTGAGGCCCTGGGGCAGGTGGCTGTGGACAAAGCACTCCGCAGCCGCGATCCCATCGAGGTCGAGCCGGGGCCCTACACAGTGATCCTAGAAGAAGATGCGGTGGCCGACATGCTCTTCACCCTGGGCTATCTGGGCTTCGGGGCGCTGGCGGTGCAGGAGGGGCGCAGCTTCATGAACGGCCGCTTTGGCGAGCGGATCACCGGCGAGGGCATCACCATCTGGGACGACGGCTGTGACCCCCGCACGCTCATGCGGCCTTTCGACTTCGAGGGCGTGCCCAAGCAGCGCGTGCTGTTGGTGGAGCGGGGCATCGCCAGAGGGGTGGTGTATGATTCCTTCACCGCCAGCCGCGAGAAGGGCAGGGCCTCCACCGGCCACAGCCTCCCCGCGCCCAACACCTTTGGCCCCATCCCCACCAATCTATTCATGGCGCCAGGCGAGGCCACCAAAGAGGAGATGCTGGCCTCCACCGATCGGGGCATCTGGGTGACGCGTTTTCATTATACCAACCCCGTCCACCCCATCAGGACCGTCCTCACCGGCATGACCCGCGACGGGACCTTCCTCATCGAGGGGGGAGAGATCACCCGCCCGGTGAAAAACCTCCGCTTCACCCAGAGCATTCTGGAGGCCTTCTCCCGTGTGTCGATGATCTCCAGGGATACAAAGCTTGTCCCCGGGTTAGAAGAGGAGCTGGGCGGCACGGTGGTGCCTGCCCTGAAGATAGAGAAGTTCAATTTCACCGGGGCAACTGCGGCCGTGTAGTTTCTCTTGGCCGAAGAAGACCGGAAGAGTCGCCCCAAGGGTTTGGCAAAACAGGATAGCAAACCTCCCGCAGGCTTGGGACCTGCCGGGAGGTTCAGGCTCCAACGGGACTACGAAGGGAAGTGGGGTGGAGAAACCTTAGCGATGTTTGATTTCTTGCGAAATGCCTTTGCTGTGGGGCCAGAAAAAGATATTGTCAGTGCCCAGCAGATATCCAAGGAAAGACAGGAAGAATTTATAAGGGGATTAGCCAAAGCTATAGCTGAAAGGGGACTTTCGGCACCGGCCATACTGTTTCTGGAGTCCGTGAAGCCGATGAATTTTCTGGGCAGTCAGGTGATGGTTTTCTTGGAACCTCTTGTAAAATCAGTGTTTCCCTTCCAGAGCTATTCAGAGTTTGCAGCCTTACTGGAAAACAGAGATTGTATCGAACAACTTATCTTAGAGTTGGAGAGACTCTCGGTCGAGAGTTCCCGCTCAGGGGAAGAGGAGGAGAAGCGAAGGTGAAAGAAAAGGAGCAGATCACTTCTATCCTGGCCACCGATTGCGGCAGCACCACTACTAAGGCTATTCTTATAGAGAAGAGGGGTGAGGAATATCGACTGGTGGTGAGGGGGGAAGCGCCCACCACTGTGGAGGCCCCGTTTGAGGATGTAACCCGGGGAGTGCTGAATGCCATCCGGGAGGTTGAGGAACTCACCGACCGCAAGATATTGGATGGGGAGAAGATAATAAAGCCTCGCCGGAGCGAAAGACAGGGGGTTGACATCTATATCTCCACCTCTTCTGCCGGTGGGGGACTTCAGATGATGGTAGCCGGAGTGGTGAAGACAATGACGGCGGAGAGTGCTGCTCGGGCTGCCTTAGGAGCAGGGGCGATTGTGATGGATACTATCGCCTCCAACGACGGCAGACTTCCTCACCAAAGGGTAGAAAGAATACGGAAGCTGCGTCCAGATATGATCCTGCTGTCCGGAGGGGTGGATGGCGGCACCATCTCTCATGTTGCTGAACTGGCAGAGCTTATCGCTGCTGCAGATCCCCAGCCCAGATTCGGCACTGGCTACCGGTTGCCTGTCATCTATGCCGGGAACAAAGATGCCCGCCGGGTGATAGAAAAAACACTGGGCGAGAAGACCGCCTTGGAGGTGGTAGATAACCTCCGTCCTGTTCTAGAGAAAGAGAACCTCCAGCCGGCCAGATTCAAGATCCACGACCTGTTTATGGAACATGTGATGGCCCACGCCCCTGGCTACCGGAAGCTTATGTCCTGGACCGATGTGCCCATAATGCCCACCCCCGGTGCGGTAGGTCTGTTAATCGAAACCATCAGCAGACAGCAGAATATCGATGTGATCGGTGTGGATATAGGAGGCGCTACCACCGATGTCTTCTCAGTATTTCAAGGGGTCTTTAACCGCACGGTGAGCGCTAATTTGGGCATGAGTTACTCCATCTCCAACGTGCTGGCAGAGGCCGGAGTGGAGAACATTGTCCGCTGGATCCCCTTCGAGGTGGACGAGGCCGATTTACGCAATAGAATAAGAAACAAAATGATAAGACCGACTACTATTCCTCAAACCTTGAAGGAACTTCAGATTGAACAGGCGATTGCCCGAGAGGCACTGAGACTGGCGTTCGAGCAGCATAAGTCAATGGCGGTGGGACTGAAAGGCATACAGCAGGAGCGGACTATTTCCGACACTTTTGCTCAGACGGCAACAGGCGCCACCCTGGTGGATATGTTGAGCTTGAATCTGTTGGTTGGTTCTGGGGGAGTTTTGTCGCATGCCCCCCGGCGCTGCCAGGCAGCCCTTATGCTTATCGACGCCTTCCTGCCTGAAGGGGTGACCAGACTTGCAGTGGACAGCATATTTATGATGCCGCAGCTTGGGGTGCTTTCCACCGTCCACGAAGAAGCTGCAGCCGAGGTGTTCGAGAAGGACTGCCTGATCAGACTCGGCACCTGTATTGCCCCGGTGGGAACCGGGAAACAGGGCGCTCCCTGCGTGCGAGTGAGGTTTTTGGATTGCCCTGCTTTTTCTGAGGCAAAAGAGGTGAGGTTCGGCGAGATGGTTGTTTTCCCTCTTTCTGAGGAAAAGTTGGCCGAAGTGTTGATAGAGCCAGAGAAAGGGTTCGATGTGGGGGCAGGCAAGGGTAAACCCCTTAAGACTTCCGTGGAAGGTGGAGTGGTAGGTGTCATAGTCGATGCCCGGGGCAGAAACCCCTTTACACTACCCGATAATCCCCAAGACAGGATCGCCAAACTGAGAGAATGGATAAGGGCCCTTAATGTATATCCTGAGGACTGAGAAAAAACATTTATGATCCTCTCGTAAAAAGTCCAGAGTATTCCCTCTCCCTTGAGGGAGAGGGTAAGAGTGAGGGTGTCCCCCTCCCCTTTATCCCTTCTCCACAGGGGAGGGGAAATGCAACTTTTTACGAACGGGTCATCTATGGAGATCTAAAGACCTTCGCTACTGTTTGGGACACACTACAACTATGGAGAAACACTTACTGAAAAAAGGGAAGGGCAGTTTGAGTTTCAAGTGGGATAACTACCTTTGAAAGCCACCGAGGTGCAGATTCTCTGGTGGCTTTTTTAGATTTATAGAGAGAACAACAGGGGAGATAGCTGTTGACAACACCGGAATAATGAAGTATATTTCTTGTGATTTGATGAAGATTTGACCGGATTTCAGAAGATATTGACCCTGTGCGAAATGGAATGCACTTGGGTTTATGTGGAAGTAGACGCTTCCCGAAGGGATTGATTAAAGCCTAAGCTTGGTAAATAACGTTTTCCCTCTCTTTCTGAGCGTAGCGAAGACTCTCTACCCCAGATACTCCGGCAAGCTCAGTGTAACACCCCTTTGGAATTCTCTCGGGATTTGTCAAACTTCAGTAAAATTATTGGCAGGCGCACCTTAGAATGGGTGAAGCGAAAGGCTCTGCAAATGGAGGATAAGCCTCACTATTTAGGTCACAGGGAGCGCCTACGGAAGCGCTTTCAAAAAGCAGGAACAGAAGGGTTTCAGGACTACGAAATCCTTGAGCTTCTGCTCACCTACGCCATCCCCCGCCGGGATGTGAAACCCATTGCCAAGCAGCTGATCAGACAATTGGGCAGCCTGGGCGGCGTTCTGGATGCCAGCCTGAAAGAGCTGCAGGAGGTACCAGAGCTGGGTCCGAACTCGGCTGTGCTCATCCGTTTAGTAAAGGAGATCTGTGGGGCCTATCTGGGCGAAAGGCTGAAACATCGAGATTTGCTGAACTCACCTGAGGCGGTGGCTAATTTCGCCCGCATGAAGCTGGCAGGGCTGCCTAATGAGGTGTTTATGGTCATCTATCTTAATGTGAAAAATGAGGCTCTGGACTACGAGGTGATCCATGAGGGCACGGTTGACAGCTCTGTAGTCTATCCTCGTCGGGTCCTGGAGGGAGCACTGGCTCACCACGCCGCCGGGTTGATCCTGGTGCACAACCACCCCAGTGGGCACACCACTCCCTCCTGGGAGGACAAACAGCTCACCAGGGCTGTACTCAAAGCAGTAGAGCCAGTAGAAATCCGTGTCTTAGACCATATCATCGTAAGCAAGGCAGGATACTACAGCTTCGTGGAGAACAACATCCTTCCCCCTTCAGCATGACCCGGACAGACCGAAACGGGAGGGGAGGATATCGACAAGGAGACAGTGAAATGAGCGAAAGAACACCTTCCCTTCGAGAGTGGGAGCGGCTATACGCCGCGGCGCTGCAATTTAAGGAGATCGAAAGCTGGAAGTGGATGACCGATTCTGACCTCTTTGGCGTGCAGGACCCTCTAACCGCTGAAATTGGCTACTGCTGTGTATTAGGCAACTTCGGAGAAGTGTTCGGCCTGGCGGTCTATTTGGGAACAGAAGGCCTGAAGGGCTATCTGGATATACAAATGGGAGAAGCCCCCTCATCCCCCGAGGAGGTGATAAACAAGCAAAAATGCCTGATGGCCACCTTTGAAGACCGGAAATTCCTGCAACAACGAGATATCCAGATAATAAAAAAGCTCGGTCTAAGATTTCGGGGACACAACCAATGGCCCCTCTTCCGAAGCTACTGCCCGGGTTACCACCCCTGGTATTTGACTGCAAAGGAGGCCGGATTCTTGACTCTGGCATTGCAGCAAGCGATAGAGGTTTGCCTTCAGCTTAAGCAGAACCCAGATATGCTCATCTCCCCTCAGCCATACAGCCTCTGGGTGAAGGTGCCCGACAAGAAGGGCAGGAGGCTTAAATGGAAAGGGCAGTGGTTGAAACCCAAGCCTATGAAGATTAAACTCGATGTGGTGGATGAAATCCATTTGGAAAAGGTGCGAAAGAAACAACTCTCCCGAGGGGGAATCTGGGAGGTTGATTTCATCTTTTCCCCTCTGGGCGTGAAAGATAGTCCCAGGAGCAGGCCCTATTATCCCCACATCTGGCTGTGGGTAGACCACCATTCGTATCTCATCTTAAATAGCTATATGGCAGAGCCCAGCAGCTTCCCCTCGGGTTT
>CAZQSC010000164.1:0-5403 GCA_964595705.1 uncultured bacterium
GTTCGCATGAGAAGAGGACCGAAAAAGATCAGCTTGGAGGCCAAAAAATGAGGGAACACTGTAACCTTCAGAGCTGAAAAGATGGCCCCGAACAACCCAGGATGCCCAGTGTCACCACCAAGACAGATGCCAATTCACCTCAGCCACTCGATATCGACGAGCTTCTCGGCTGCCTTAAAGTCCGGGTCTCCCGTGATAAGAGTTGCACCGAATTTAGCGGCAGTGGCAATGGCAATGCAATCGGCAAAGGAGATTGGAAACCGCGCCTTAAAGGCCGACGCCCTGAAAACTAACTCCTCATCCACCGTAACTATGGTGATCGGGAGAAGCAAAAAATGATTCCTTAACGAAACAACCTTCTCCTGACCAAATCGCCTCGTAAACATATAATAGACTTCACCAAGGTTGATCACGTTCATGAAAACTTCTAACCTCTGGGCCTCCGCATCTCTCAGGATGTTCTCAACCGTCTGGGCGCCCGGCTCGTCCCCGAGCCACGCGAGAACGGCGAATGAATCGAGCAGCTTCCTTCTCTTCTCGTTCATTGTCAGCTCTCCTTTCATCAACCAGCTCCTGGGCAAGAGAGGGACTGCCTTTAGCTATGCCGCGGAGAGCCCGAATAGGATCATCAGCAACAGGAACAAGCACAATCCTATCATCTTCCTCATAAAGGGAAAACATGGTGCCAGGCTTGATCCCATGCCGCTCCCGTACTTGCTTGGGAATCACAATTTGCCCCTTGCCCAGAGTTTTAACAATGGTCATATCGGTTCACCTCCTTGGCCTATAGTATAATAAATTAAGAAGAGTTTGTCAAGAAGAATCAAGTTTAACAAACACGAGTCGGGTGAATATACCGATTAGATAACCCATTTCAGGAGGTTTCTCTATGATCCACAAAGGAGCAGAAAATTTCAGGGTGGCGAAGTATCGCTTTGAACTGAAGGCTCTGACAAAAATAAGGTTGCCTTCCTACAAAGGCTCCGCCTTCCGGGGCGCCTTCGGACGCATGTTCCGCAGAATCTGCTGCTCGGCCAGAGAAGAGGAATGCGGCGGGTGCCTGCTTAAAGCTACCTGCCCCTATGCCTATATCTTCGAGACTCAGCAGGATGTCGGAGGAACTTTGGCTTCAGCATGTGACCCGCTGAATAGGGGACTGAAAATAAAAAGATACAGAAACCTCCCCCGTCCCTTCGTCTTAGAACCACCGCTTGATCCTAAAGAAAAAATCGAAGAAGGCGAACAGTTCTCATTCGGACTGGTTCTGATCGGAAGGGGAATGGATTTCTTGCCCTACTTTCTGGTGACATTTAAAGAGCTGGGCTCAACAGGAATAGGCAGAGGACGGGGAGAATTCCTCTTAGAGAGTGTCTCTGCCCTTTTCAGAGACGGTCGGCAGGCTCAAGTTTACTCCTGCCAGGACCAGATGGTGCACAACCAAGACTGTTCCTTCACCCTGGTAGACTTTGTGGACGGCAAATCCGCTGCCCGCTGCACGATAGAGTTCCTCACCCCGGCCCGGCTCCGAAGCGAAGGGTCACTGGGTTCCCAGGTGGACTTCCATTCGTTTTTCAGCCGCCTGTTAGAACGCCTCCAGGCCCTCAGCATATTCCACTGCGGAGGTCCCGTTGAAGTTGACCACCTGGCACTGAAACAACTGGCAAGGTCGGTCCGTACAGAGTCTTCTTCACTCTATTTCCAGGACTGGACCCGCTACTCATCCCGTCAGAAGACAAGGATGCAGTTAGGAGGATACAAAGGGCAGATCACCTACAGCGGCGACCTTGCCCCCTTTCTACCCTTCCTCAGGATAGGCCAATACGTACACGTGGGCAAGAACACAACATTCGGGCTGGGACAGTACAGACTGAGCTATGAGTGACAAAGAAGTTATCGTTGTCGACCAGTTCGGTGCCTTCCTGGGCCGGGAGAGCGGAAGGCTGCAGGTCCGTCAGAAAAAGAAGACCACAGAAGAGTATCCCTTCTTCAAGATAGAGCGCATCGTCATCGCCTCTCCAGGTGTCTCCCTCTCGGCTAGCCTTATCCAGGAGTGCGTCAAACACGGGATTGCCCTGGATTTTCTCGGCTACGGGGGAAGACCTTACGCCAGGCTCTCCTCGCCGGAGCTGTCTGGGACAGTTAAGACCAGAAGGGAACAGATTCTGGCCTACACTGATGTTAGGGGTCTGGAATTTGCCCGGATGCTCGTAAAGGGAAAACTGGGGAATCAGGTCTCCATCCTCAAGTATTTTGCCAAATATCGAAAAGAGAGAGACAAGGAGACCTACAGCCAGATCAGGCAAACCGTCCGGGAGGTGGAGGAGATAAGCAGCCAGATCTTCGCCTGCGATGGGAATCCCTCCAACGTAGACGACGACCGGCAAAGGCTGCTCTCCATTGAGGGAAGAGCTGGGAAGCTCTACTGGGATGTCTTCACCCGGCTTGTTCCCGCTGAGGTTGGGTTCGAAGGGAGAGAACATCAAGGGGCTACCGATCCGGTTAACAGCCTTCTGAATTACGGCTACGGTATGCTCTACGCCCAGGTGTGGGGAGCCATCGAGCTGGCTGGACTTGACCCCTTCGCCGGCTTTCTGCATGTCGATCGGCCTGGCAAACCATCCCTGGTCTTAGATCTCATCGAGGAGTTCCGTCAACAGGTGGTAGACCGAACTGTCTTCGGCCTGGTCAACCGGGGATATAAACCCAAGATGGAACAAGAACGCCTCTCCGACCAAACCCGCAAGGAATTCGCCCACAAGATCTTAGACCGACTGGAAGGAGGGGAACGATACGAGGGCAAAGTACATAAGCTTAGAACAATTATCCAGATGCAGGCCAGACACCTGGCGATGTTCTTCCGGGGGGAACGGAGATATAAAGCCTTTGTGGGGAGCTGGTGATGCACACCCTGGTAGTCTACGACATCGAATCGGATAAGATCAGGAAAAAGGTGATCACTGCCTGTAAGGACTATGGCCTGACCAGAATTCAATTCAGCGCCTTCTTAGGGGAGATAGGCCACAACCACCGTCAGGAACTGGAGAAGAAGATCAAGAAGATTATGGGCCAGAACAGAGGGAAGGTGAATTTCTTCCCCTTGTGTGATAAAGATTTCGGATTGGTAAAGGAGATCGTGGTAGGTGAGATGAGCTACTGAAAGATGATCTTCACTGTGTCAGATATAAAGCAGTTCCTCTACTGCCCCCGCATCGTCTACTTCACTTATGTGATGCCGGTGCAGAAGAAGACCACCTTCAAGATGGAATACGGGAAGGAAGAACACTCCAGGGTAGAGGAATTGGAAGAGAGAAGGAGATTGAAGATTTACGGTCTCAGGGAGGGTAAGCGCCTTTTCCAGGTGCACCTGAAGTCTGAACGGCTGGGCCTCTCTGGAATCCTGGATATGCTCATTATCTCCGATGGCCGATATTACCCGGTAGATTTTAAGGACTCGACTAACCTGCCGGGATCGAATCACCGCTACCAGCTTACTGCCTATTCTCTTCTGGTAGAGGAGAGATTTGGAAAACCAGTCAGGCGAGGTTTTATTCACCTGATTTCTGTCAGAAAAACCTACCCGGTGGATATTACTCAGAATATGAGAGACTATACCAAGAAGGTGCTTACCCGGATGGCCAGAATAGTGCAGGGGGAGATTATGCCTCCAGTGTGCAGAACCAGAGGCAGATGTCTGGACTGTGAGTTCAGCCTCTGGTGTGGAGATGTCTAAGAATTTATCTAACCGCAAAGACCCCAAAAGAAGGCGCAAAGTACGCTAAGGTTATGTATTTTCTCAGTGTCGAGGAACGAAAGCAACTGTTCGGGGGATTGTTGCCCAGGGCAAGGTCTGAGCCTGTCTCTGAGGAACTGCGGGGCTGGAGCTGGCATCAGCCGCCCCTGCAGCCGATATACGACCTGAAACTGAGTCTCTTTGAGGTGGCCAACCGGTATTGTCACACCGGAAGGGACCTGTATTTGAGAAAGGTGTTGGGCGTTGAAACGGCGCCCAATCTTCCCATGATTCAAGGGGCAATATTTCACAAAACCGTAGCCAAGGTTATAACCACGGCAAAGAGACTCATCTACCAGGTAGGTATCGATGATTTTCCAGCGGCGAGAAGGCGGCTTTCTGAACCTGATTATCTGAGCATTGAGAGTTTCAGGGATAGCCTCTCGGAGGAGCAGATAGAAGAGATCAAAGAGAAGGTGAGGGTTTTGTGGGAATTTGAATCTACCAGGATATGTTCTCGGGCGGAGGAGCTACTTGCATCCCAACCCCGGATGAATGAGGATTCACTGGTGTTTCATTCTATCCCGGTAGTGGTGGAACAGAAGCTGGACGGAGCTTTTCTGGGGCTGTCTTCCCATCTTTCGGTGGATGCCTTTACCTTTGCTACGCCGGTGATTTTCGACCTCAAGTTCGATGTAAAGAGAGACTTCCATCGCCTTTCTCCTACTGGATATGCCCTGGTGATGGAGGCGATGTACGAGTTCCCGGTGGACATTGGATGTACTGTTTATGCGTGCTTTAAGGGGAAGCGGATATTATTGGAACGGGATTTCTATCTTATTGATAACGAGTTGAGGCAGAACTTTGTCGAGGAACGGGACGAGAAGATGAGGATGATCTATGAGGAACTTGATCCTGGTAGACCAGAGGAATGTTATGCTACCTGTCCTTACATTCAGAGTTGTAAGGGAGAATGAGGGGGTATTGTTAGCTTTGTTTCGAAAATCGGGGGGTATTTGATGCAGGGATTGTTTTTCGAGGGAAATGGGAGCTGGAGCTCTTTGAGAGTGTTGAGAGATGTGAATGTATTATCTTTATGTATGTGCATTTACGCTTGTTCATTTTTAAAGTGGTGAGGTCGGTTTCAACCTAAGACCCGATGATAAGGGGACTGAAAGGGTTGTCCTTTGTACCAAGAATTTCCATCGTAGCTGAGTTTCAACCTAAGACCCGATGATAAGGGGACTGAAAGAATTACGGAATTTTGAGCCGAAATTCTGAAATAGGGGTTTCAACCTAAGACCCGATGATAAGGGGACTGAAAGAATCGGTCCTTAGCCCATTTCGTGGAACTTTCATAGAGTTTCAACCTAAGACCCGATGATAAGGGGACTGAAAGGTGGAGGAACCTGCAGAGACTGTCCTAATCGAAAATTTGTTTCAACCTAAGACCCGATGATAAGGGGACTGAAAGAATGATTTCCCCTGATCTCCTATCACGAACGGTCTAAGTTTCAACCTAAGACCCGATGATAAGGGGACTGAAAGAGCAAGACATTCTTCAAGATAAAAGTCTTCTCCGTAAGTTTCAACCTAAGACCCGATGATAAGGGGACTGAAAGCTAAGTTTGAGGGCATTGTTTTCAAAATTACACCTTTGTTTCAACCTAAGA
>CAZQSC010000165.1:0-5400 GCA_964595705.1 uncultured bacterium
TGATGTTTCAAGGAGTCTTTCTTCCCCCTCCCCCTTCTCCCCCCCCCCCGGGGAGGGGAGATACCCCTTCTTACGAGAGCATCAATAGATGAGGAAACGGGCTTTTGAAATGTATTTTCCAATAGTTTCTAGATCTTACCATATTCTATGATTAAGAATATTTAAAATGTAGCAACACAACCAGGGGTTACCAGAACGACTGTTTTTTTACTTTATCTATTGAGTGGGAACAAAGGCGTTCTTTTACAGAACGCCTTTGTATTTGAGGAAAGGCAAATATTATAACCAAGGAGCTAGATTGGGTCCAAAAACTGATCCAGGAGTGTATGCAGGCCGAGATTGACAAAGATAGACAACCAGCGACAAGCGATCTGGATACCTTGAAGGGGGGGGAACTAAGAGTTTGGTCACCCAAGTCATGAAGCTCCTGGGGAGAATGGAAGGATGATATAAAATATGCGGCGAATCACCTGAATTGAGAGGGAAATATCACCTGGTATACCATTATCTGAATTACCCAAAACATTATGTGAAAGAACAGCATAGGAGGTAGATATGAGCACCGAAAGCAGAAAAAAAGAAGAAGTACTAAAACTTGTAAACCAAAATGATGTGAAATTCATTAGATTATGGTTTACGGACATCCTGGGGCAGGTGAAAAGTTTTGCCATCACCGATGCTGAGTTAGAAGGGGCACTGGAAAATGGAATGGGTTTTGACGGCTCCTCAATCACAGGTTATCAGGATATTGAAGAGAGCGATATGATTGCTATGCCCGACCCAGATACATTTCGGATACTTCCCTGGAGACCGCAGGAGAAGGCAGTTGGACGGATGATTTGCGATATTTTGACTCCAGACAGAAAGCCCTATGCAGGAGACCCCAGATATGTACTGAAAAGGGCACTGGCACGAATGAAAAAGATGGGCTTCGACCACTACTACCTTGGGCCTGAGTTGGAATATTTTTATTTCAAAAATGACAAAATTCCGGAGATATTAGACAAAGGAACCTATTTTGATTTGACTTCCCTTGATGTCGCCAGCGACCTCAGACGAGATACAGTCCTTACCTTGGAGGCAATGGGTATCCCTGTGGAATACTCACACCATGAGGTTGGAGCCAGTCAACATGAGATTGATATGAAATACACCGATGCTCTTCAGATGGCTGATAACGTTATCACTTATAGAATCGTGGTTAAGGAAATAGCTCAAAAGCATGGGGTATATGCCACCTTTATGCCCAAACCTTTATTTGGACAAAATGGAAGTGGTATGCATGTTCACCAGTCACTTTTCAAGGGAGATGAAAATGCCTTCTTTGCCAAAGAGGACAAATATTATCTGAGCGATGTGGCGAAGAAATTCATTGCAGGGCAATTGAAGCATGCCCAGGAGATGAGTGCGGTGTTTGCCCAATGGGTCAATTCTTACAAAAGACTGGTTCCTGGCTATGAGGCTCCCGTTTATATCGCCTGGTCTAAAAGAAATAGATCCGCCCTGATTAGAGTGCCTGACTATTACCCAGGCAAAGAAAAGGCGACCAGGGCAGAGTTCCGCTGTCCAGACCCAGCATGTAACCCTTACCTTACCTTTGCGGTGATGCTTAACGCTGGGCTGGAAGGAATAGAAAAAGGATATGAGATATCAGAGCCAATGGAGGAAAATCTCTACCATTTGTCTGATGAAGAGAGAGAGAAATTAGGAATAAAATCTCTGCCCGACAATCTGGGGGAAGCGATTACTATTACCGAGCAGAGTGAACTTGTCAAGGAAACTTTGGGTGAACACATCTTCACTAGATTCGTTATCTTGAAAAAGAAGGAATGGGAGGAGTATCGCATCCAAGTGACCAGACACGAATTGGAGAATTTGCTTGCTATTTTATAGTTGATAATCAGTGGACAACAGTCTTGCTAAATCAGTGTTCATGCGGGCTTCTGATAGGGGTGCACCCGCGGGTGTGCCCCTATGAATATCTGCCTGCAATTTTTTATCCCACAATGGTTATTGCGAAATAGCACCGTTGGTTATTGACGGAGAATGCCAGTGAGATCGAAGAAGCTGGCCTGGAGGCAAAGCAGATACTCGCAGGAAGCAGTCTCTACCTTAATGCCCTGGGAACACTCGCTCGCTCAGTCTATAGTAAATGGATGGAGTTTATTTTAGAATCTGTGTGATCCTCAACCGACTAATTTGTTGTCTAAGAGCCAATTCTGCATATCTACAGGGCAAGCGATTCCTCTATTCTGCTGGGGAGAAGAAATTTTTTCGCCCCCTGCTGCCTAAATTTTAGGCAGGCTTCTCCAAAGAGGAAACTGAACAGTGAGGAAGATAGGGACAAATAAGGAGAATAATCTATCTGTTTCTTTCGCCAGGGCGATCGAAGAACTGGAGGAGATATTCATCCAGAGTAACCAAGGAGAGCTCTATCGGTTCGTTCTGACTGCAGTAGAGAAACCTTTAATTAAAAAAGTCTTAGAAAAAACGGAAGGGAACCAGTTGAAGGCTGCCAGAATATTGGGAATAAACCGCAATACCCTGCGTTCCCACATAAGGAAATTGGGCATTACAGTTAGAAAATGAGGCTGGAATTATGCACACCTTGAGGATCGGCATGGCTCAAATCAACACTACGGTAGGAGATTTGAGCGGTAATACAGCTAAAATAATCAGTTATATACGGCAGGCCAAAGACTTAGGGGTGGATCTGGTCACCTTTCCTGAACTGGCTGTTACCGGTTATCCTCCAGAAGATCTGCTACTTAAACCACAATTTATTGACGGAAATCTCAATTGCCTGGAACAAATCGTTGATGTCTGCAAAGACATCGTAGCAGTTATCGGTTTTGTAGACCGCAAGGAGGACATCTACAATGCGGCAGCAGTGGTCTCTGACGGCACCCTGGTGGGGGTCTACCACAAGATGCATCTGCCCAACTATGGGGTGTTCGACGAATACAGATACTTTCAGGCTGGCACCGGGTGCTCAGTTTTTGTCTCGAATGAGGTTGTTTTTGGAGTCAACATCTGTGAGGATATCTGGTATCCCAGAGGCCCTGCGACGGTTCAGGCCCTAAATGGCGGGGCTTCACTTATAATCAATATCTCCTCCTCTCCCTACCACGCGGGGAAAAGAAATTTCAGGGAAAGAATATTGGCCACTCGAGCAGCAGATAATGTGGCTGTTGTTGCTTATAATAACTTGGTCGGTGGGCAAGATGAGTTGGTATTCGACGGAGGCAGTATGATCTTCGACCAGAGGGGAGAGGTGCTCGTCCAGGGCAAACAATTTGAGGAAGACCTTATTGTGGCCGATCTGGATCTAGAAGCTGTCTTTAGGCAGCGTCTTCATGACCCTCGCCGCCGCCAGGAGAAGTTGAGTTTAGAAGCAAAAGGGAGTGTGGAAAGGGTCAAACTGCCCGAAGTCAAACTCTCCAGGACAAAACCAGCTCTTCATCCGAGAAAAATCACCAAGCTACAACCCTGGGAAGAAATCTACAATGCGCTGGTTCTCGGCACCCGGGACTATGTGCGCAAAAACGACTTTGAAAAGGTAGTGATAGGTTTAAGCGGGGGAATTGATTCTTCTCTGACCTCGGTGATTGCCGTTGATGCCCTGGGCAAAGATAATGTCCTGGGTGTCTGTATGCCTTCCCAATATTCCTCAACAGAGAGCATAGCCGATGCAGAACAACTGGCTCGCAATCTGGGAATCAGACTTATTACCGTCTCCATTGCTGATATCTTCAATTCTTATTGTCGGGCTCTAAAAGAGCAATTCCAGGGAACCGGGACAGGAGTGGCCGAGGAGAACCTGCAGGCCCGTATCCGAGGAAACCTGCTTATGGCCCTCTCTAACAAGTTCGGCTGGTTAGTCTTAACTACCGGGAACAAAAGTGAGACCAGCGTCGGCTACTGCACTCTTTACGGCGATATGGCCGGTGGATTGGCAGTAATTAAAGATGTTCCTAAAACCTTAGTTTACCAGTTGGCCAGATATAGAAATGCTAAACAGAAGATGGAGCTGATTCCCCAACGGGTTCTGGAGAAAGCCCCCTCTGCAGAGCTTAAACCAGATCAGAAAGACACAGACACCCTACCTCCCTATTCTATCCTGGACCCCATCTTAGAAGCCTATGTGCAAGAAGACAGAAGTCCAGAGGAGATAGTGGCTATGGGTTTTGATAAGCAAACTGTGGAGAGGGTAGTGGGAATGGTAGATCGGAACGAATACAAACGTCGGCAAGCCCCGCCCGGCATAAAGATAACTCCGTTGGCCTTTGGCAAGGACAGGAGGCTACCCGTTACTAATAAATACAAGGGCTTTTGACAATGCAACGACCCTGTGAAAAAGACGCAAGCGGCTGTGCTGTTGCTGGGATAATGAACCAAGCAGGCAGGAGATTCGACGGCAGCGCGATAATTAAGGCTATGTCGGTGATGCGCGAGCGTTCTAATGGTCTGGGTGCCGGGTTCGCTGGCTACGGAATATACCCTCAGCACCCTGACTGCTATGCCTTTCACCTGATATTTGAAAACGAGCGGGCTAAACAACAGACTGAGGAATATCTGCAGAAAAATTATATAGTTGAAAGAGGTGAACCTATACCAACTCGATACTCAGAGCAGATAAAATATCCTCCCGGTCTCTGGCGCTACTTCCTTAAAGTCAGAGACGAAAAACCTGAAGAATATTCTGGTACAACTGAGGAGGATTTTGTAGTAAGAACGGTGATGTATATTAATACTGCTATTGAGGACGCCTTTGTTTGCTCCAGCGGTAAGAATATGGGAGTCTTCAAGGGGGTAGGATTTCCGGAAGATATCGGAGCTTTTTACCGGTTGGAGGAATACGAGGCTTACATCTGGATTGGCCACGGACGTTTTCCTACCAACAGTGTGGGCTGGTGGGGAGGGGCTCATCCCTTTGGACTGTTAGATTGGGCGGTGGTACACAACGGGGAGATATCCTCTTACGGAATAAACAAAAGATACCTTTTAGATTTCGGCTATCATTGTAGCCTGTTTACCGATACCGAGGTGATAACTTATCTGCTGGACCTTTTAGTTAGAAAACACCGCCTCAGTTTTCAGATAGTGGCCCGGATTTTGGCTGCTCCTTTCTGGGAGGAAATAGAGAAGCTGCCTAATCCTTCCAGACGAATAGCTGAGGCTCTCCGTGTAACCTACGGTAGTGCTTTGCTCAACGGCCCTTTCAGCATAATAGCCGGACATAGTAACGGTATGTTAGGGCTAAACGACCGAATTAAACTGCGCCCTTTGGTTGCTGGCCGTAAGGGGGATTTTCTTTACATCTCCAGTGAGGAATCAGGCATCCGAGAGGTATGTCCACATCCCGATAAAGCCTGGTCCCCCAAGGCAGGGGAGCCGGTT
>CAZQSC010000166.1:0-5176 GCA_964595705.1 uncultured bacterium
GGACAAAGGGGAGGGGGAGAAAAGTACTTGAAATATCGACACCTTCACCCTCACCCCTACCCTCTCCCTGAAAGGGAGAGGGAGCATTTAGGACTTTTTACGAATCAATCAACTTTAGGTTCGTTTAGCCAATTTGAGGAGGCCTTCGGGTTATGTACCAGTCACAGGGGCATTTTTCGACCGGCTGGTGAGAAGAGATTGCGGTGTGGTTTTTCCCCTTCGAAATCTGACAAAATCATACAAAATGAGACAGCGATTGTCAAGGGGAATTTCTGAAAAATCAAAAGAAAAATCCTTTAAGGGAAGAGTTGGGAAGGGTGGATGGAGCGCCCCATATTTTTAGTGAAAAGCTACCCCTACTGCAGGCCCCGCAGATTTCTCTATACGGATGCTGGGGAGGAGAAATGAGCTGTATAATTTCCCGATTATTGGCGCCTTTGGGGTAAAGTCGGACTTTGGAGTCTGGTGTGAATGGATTGGTGCTGAGTTTCAGGAAGTACAAAGACATAGGGGATTTTGCTTGACGTAAATCTCCTGATGTTTTATTTTAAATCAAAGTGGTTTTGATTCTTAAAATCAGTCTTAAAGGAATGAAAAAAATGAAGCAAGATAAAGAGTTAACTACAAGAACTTATAATGATCTGCTTGAGAGGATTGAGCAATAAAGTCTTTGCTTCCAAATATAAACTGGCATTGCCATCGGAGAAGGAATTAAGAGCGAAACTAAAATCGCTCCCTTTGTTGGAGGGTAAAGGGAGAAGGCAGGAATGAGAATGGGGAATTTATATGTCTGTTTGCCAAAATTCGGTCGTGAACCTTATAATAGTTGATAATATCACTTAACCCATTGAAAACCTGGAGAAATTATAATTATGACCCGTTCGTAAAAAGTCCCATTTCCCCTCCCCTTTACCCTGTTAGATAGAGGATCTTATCTAACAGGGTAAAGGGGAGGGGGACATCCTCACCCCGACCCTCTCCCTCCAAGGGAGAGGGAGGATTTTGGACTTTTTACGAGTGGATCAAGGTTGAATTCAAAGAGACCTCGGTGTTTATAAGCAAGGGGGATTTATTATGTGGATACCGGGACTTGTGTTTGTGTTGCTCCTGCAGGCTTACGCAGGCTGGGCGGACCTGCCCCGTAGGGAGGGGGAGGTGCAGTTCAGCGTGGACCCCGCAAGTCAGTCCGCCCGCATATACACAGGTATAGAGGCAGACCAGGGCTTTGGAGGAGAGGAAGAGAGGGTCAGATATGTGATAACTGCCACCAACCTCACAGACCACCCCATACAGATAGACTGGGAGTGGGCAGAGCAGACCGAGGCTACCAGGGCAATGGTATCCTTAGGAGGCGGGAAGAACATGTTGGACCCTCACGAGACCCAACACTACTATCTCTTTATCTCTCCTATGCAAGGCCCCTTCCCGGTTAAGACTACCATGGTGGCTTTAGGTGAGGGTCGAAGCTGTGTTCTGGGAACAGTTGAGGTGTACACTGATACCCAGGATGTATATTACCCCAAAAATGTCCTCCGCTGCATATCAGGCTATGTGCGAGACCGAACAACGGGCTCCCCTCTGCAGACCACAGTGCACGCCTACGCTCCGACGAAGTACCACGTCTACACCGAAACCGACGGAGAAGGCCGATTCACCCTTATGCTCCCCCCTGGTGAACATATCCTTCAAGTTCCAGCTTCCGGATACTACACGGCCTACAGGACCATAGAAGAGGAAGGCTCGTTCAGTTTTGTTGTAGAGTTAGACCCCATTGAAGACCAAGTCGGTTCTGGTTCCGCCACCCTTGTCTTCCCACAGGGAGAACCACTGCCCGGGTGGCTGATGGGTGCAGACGCCCCCCCAAGCTGGGATACGTTTGCCCTTGCATTTGAAGTAGAGGAGGAGGGGAACTCCACTGGGAAGTTATATTGTATAGACGGCTCGGGGAACATCCTCTGGACATACTCTACCCCGGACCCCTTAAGGGCTGTGGCCTTCTCCGAGGACGGGAGGAAAATAGCTGTGGTTGGCAGGGACCTGTGTTTGTTCTCCAGCTCGGGTGACCTCATCTGGAAGGCCGAGAGCATTCAGACCCCTATAGGGCCGGAGTATATCTACGGCAGGGTCGTGCGCGTTGTCGAGAACAAGGTGTTCGTGGGGTGCGAAAGCAGAAACGCGGTGCGGTGCTTCTCGCTTGCGGAAGGAACTCTGTTGTGGGAGGTGGAAAACCAGGGTGCAGGGTGGATACGTTCCCTGGACATCTCCCCTACCTTGGGTCGCATAGTGGTTGGCACTCAAAACGGCAAGGTGGTTGCCATAGACTTCGAGGGCCATGTGCTCTGGGAGTACTGGGCTGAGAACAACGCCTTTGCTGTTTCGATAGCTGAGAGCACTGGCGAAGTGGGGGCCGCAAGCTGGGACGGGTCCCTCCATTTTCTGAACTCGGATGGAAATCTCCTTTGGCGCTATCGCACAAATACCACCCTGAGAAGCGTCCGGGTAGCCCCGGATGGTAAATGGGTGCTGTTTACAGGCAGGGGAATATACGGGATGTCCCGAGAGGGAAAACTGATATGGCACTCGGAGCAGGAGATCAGCAACAACTGGTCAGCCACCTCCGGAGACGACCTGTATGCATTCTTCCCTGGAGGAGTTGGGACACCCGCTTTCCTCTTCACTGCAGACGGAACGAGATTGCTCGTTCCCCAGGCCGATGTGGAATCGGTCTGGTTCGTGCTAATGAAGGAAAATGCTTCCCTTTTAGCCATCCCGGACAAGACAGGAAGGTTCTATGTGTTTGAGGGCATCCGGGAGCGTGGGGAAAGGCCACTGCGATATACGCTCTATCCCGAGTCAGGGGGGAAGATCGCCTATTCTGAGCCCGCCATGGTATCCTTCAACCGGCCAGTTTTCCCCGTGGGGAACCCCTGGGATGTCTTCGGAGTAACGGCCTCAGGGGACACTATAAGACCGGCTCTCTGGAATGGAGTCCTTTTCCACCCATGGCATATAGAGATTATCCCGCAACAGACGGTGCCCGTCACCTTATACATACCTGAGGGATTGGTGGAGGATATAGAGGGTAGGCCCAATCCTCCGATTTCGTGGAGCTTCTCCGGTTTCCCGGTAGGTTGTGTCGAGGAGACCCCTACGGAGGTCATCCCCAGGGTCTTTCACCTCTCCCGTAACTTCCCCAATCCCTTCAATGAGGCCACGACTTTCTTCTACTCTGTGCCCGAGGCCAGCCGGATCATTTTGGAGGTATATGATATAAAGGGGCAGTTCGTGGAGAGACTTGTGGATGGCCCCAGGAAGCCCGGGACCTACAGGGTCATCTGGAGGCCAGAAGGCCTGGCAAGCGGGATATATCTGTGCGTCCTCAGGACCGGAGGTGATATGCGGGTCAGAAAACTGGTCCTGGTCAAATAGCAGCAATGGAGTTCACAGTAGTAACCCAAGATGGGTAGACAAGGCCAGTGTACTTATTACCCTTTATAAGGAGGGGGAGACGCGCCAGCCTTTATGCCAGTTGGGGCCTAGGATACGGTTAAGGTGCTCTTACAACAGGAGCTGGAAGAGGTCAGGGCCCAGGGGATATTAAATATTGTGAAGCAGTTAGAGAACTCTGGAAAGAGAAATCGAGGGATTAAGCATCTACATCAGGAGAGAGGAAAGCTCATCGATATTGCTCAGCGGAGTTATCAGCGGTTCACTGAGTTCTTTCTCAATCTGTAAAGAACAACATCAACTTTTATAATCCCCATAAAAAAAATGGCTATTTACGAGGACAAGTTCAGTCTTTACAAAGTCCCTGAAAATAGCCTTCTCTATTCACCCCCCCCAACCCCGCCTGTCGAACGAATAGGATTTGTGTGAGCTTTCAATCTGGCTCCCTATTTTGGACAATTTTCGCACATGCATTTAAGGTTTGAAAATACAATAATTGCAAAGAATTGAAGAATACCATCCCTTTCGGCTTGGTAGCCTTCGGCTACCTGTGTCCTCGCCTTCGCTCTTTTAATTTTTATGGTAAGGAACAATCAATCTACTCAATCGCTGACAATAGACAATAAAAGAAAAATTTAAGGTAGTCGCTCAGGCTCGTCCACGCTCTTGCTTTCGCAAGAGCAAGCCGAAAATCCCACATCGCAAGACTCGCCTACAAATGCAGGCTCGCACTTGCTTCCCCCACCCACCCGCAGTCACAGTCGGTCGGCTCCAGTCAGCTTATCGGCTATCTTACACAACGCCCTTTGTGTCCCTACACCCTTTTAATGGTTGGGAAACCTTCTTTATAAAAATCCCCTTTTTCTCAATCGCCCTTTTACCTAATTTAAAAACATCTGAAAACAAAGAGAAACTTGGCAACAAAGGTGGTACTCTCTCCAATCGCCTCAGAGCACTCTGGAAGTAACTGATTTCATTCGGAGTACTACAGATTTAAAGTAGTCCCTTGAATAGAGGGGCTACTTTTTTTCCTGAAATTTTTCTTTTTCTCTTGACTTTTTGAAAAAATATGAATATAATGTAATAGGTTTGTATCCGTTACTAATAATAAAGAAGTTTCTCGAATAGGAGTATGACAATGACTGAACCGACTCTGACGATTAAGGAATTAGCCAAGTATCTTAATGTAACAGAAAGGACTATTTACAATCTTCTTGAGCGTGGAGAATTGCCAGGATTTAAGGTAGGCGCAAACTGGAGATTTAGAAAGGAAGATATTGATAAATGGATTGAAGAGAATATGAAGAGTAAGACCAAAGGGAAGGGTAAAAAATGAGTCGAAGTTATCGGGATGAGTATCTATTTTCAGAGACTTATTTGGAAAGTATTACCCAGCAACCTATAACTGACGAAAATCTTAGGGCCTCTTTTCAAACCATTAAAGAATGGAGAGAATTTGCTGATAAAACTTCACTTGAGCAATGGATAACAACTTATATAGAGCCTGTCTTAGATACTTTGGGATTTGGTCATCATAAAGATCAGGAGGAACAGGCTAATATCTTGGTTCTCTTTCCAGATGTCGATAAAATTCAACCTATGTCTCTTTGTTATGTAGTCCCCCCTGGAGAAGATATCAATTGTACTCTAAAGGGAAAGCATTGGGCAGAGAAGATCATCCGAAGCTTACGAAAATATAATTTTCATTGGGGTATCCTTACTGATGGAG
>CAZQSC010000167.1:0-5162 GCA_964595705.1 uncultured bacterium
GACGGACTTCGGGCCGTCCCTCCCTTTGCTTGCTCCCCCCTAAAAAATTGAGCTCGTCGATCACCATAAGTCCCAGTCTGTCAGCAAGCTGGTAGGTCTCGCGACAGTGGGGGTAGTGCGCGGTCCTGAAAATATTGGCCCCCATTGATTTGATGGCATCCAGGTCCCGACGGAGAACTGCCCCTTTAACACTCTTGCCCAGAACAGGGAAATCCTCGTGACGGCTTATCCCTCTCAGGTAGACCCTCTCGTCGTTCAGGTAAAAACCGTCGGCCCTGAGCTCCACCTTGCGGATGCCCACATCCAACTCTTGGACATCCACCGGTCCATCCCCCTTCTGAAGCTCCAAGCAGAACCGGTAAAGGTGGGGGTGTTGGGGCGACCAGAAGTCGGCCGGGTTGACCTCAAACCTGGTGTTGGAAAAGGCGCTGTCCGAGGAATTGACTTCCACGTGTACACGCTGTTCTGCTACTGGCTTGCCTGCACTTGAAAGATACAGAGAAAGCTCCCCGGAAAAGGTCTCTGCCAATTCGTTGGCCACCTCCACTTCCACTTCGACAATGCCCTTGTTCTCCTCTTTGTCGGTCTTTATCGAACAGTCGGCTATTCGGACTCTGGGCAGTGCTTCGATGCACACATCCCGATAGATGCCACCGTAGTGAAGGAAATCTCCCCTGCCGTTGGGTAGATCCGTGCTGTTGTTTTTGTCTGCCGAGGAGAGTTCAGTAGCGGAGCGAAAGTTGAGCAGCGGAACATCCGGTGCGTCGCTGTTGTTTACCCGCACCACCAGAACATTTGGTTCCCCCTTCCGTAGATGCTCCAGCCGCAGGCGGAAAGGAAGATAGCCTCCCTGATGCTGGCCGATCTTCTCCCCGTTCAGCCATACAACGGCCGAAGAGAGCACCCCCTCAAAACAGAGTTCGACAGATTTCTCATCCCAATCTGGAAGGTAGAAATCCCGCTGGTACCAAGCAGTGCCTTCATACCAGTTATATCTGGTCACCTGCTCATTCCAGTTGCCTGGCACCCAGAGGAGATCCGTAGGTTCGGGAAGCCCCTGGTACCACTTTGATGCCAGTCCCTTCTCTTCCGGATCAACCCTAAACTTCCAGTAGCCTGAAAGATCCACCTTCTGCCTGGTTAAGATTCCCCTCCCGTCCATCCTAAATACCTCCTAACATCGTTAGGCGATTATTGCCTAAAGACCTAAATTCTGCTCGTCACCGTTAGGTATGTCAAGGCTCCAACAGGCTGAACCTGCCTATGTCTTGCCAGCGAACTTCCAATAGCCAAGAAGTCCTAACACCTCCTCCATGATCTCAGCCGCCCGCTCAATTGAATCGTGAAGGTAGGCCCGGCTTTCAGTAGCCTCGAAGTCGCCCTGTTGTATTTTATCCATACGAGCGACCAGTTTTTCCGCCGCTGCCTGACCTGCTTCCCTTGCAATTCGAGTCCACATATTGAAACGGATAATCCCATCCGAACCCAAGGTGGTTATCTGAGTGGGCGTTAGACAGGAGGTACCGTGCAACACCAGTTTAGGGCTTCCCAGCCTTCTGGTAATTGCCTGTGCACGTTTCTTCAGATACTGAGCGGTGCCTGTTGCTATAGACTGCTGCTCGGTGCCCAAATCGGCTACAATAAAGTCTACGCCGGTCTCGTTCAGATAAGACGCAACCCTCTCCCCATAATCCTCATTGCTCTTCCCAGATTGAGCCTCTCTGCGCCCCGATACAGCTAAGATGTCCAGGATCCCTTCAATCAAAACCTCACTACCAAAGTCGCGGACATATTCTGCAGTGAGGCGGATGTTCTCCTCCAGTTTGTAGCTCTGAGCGTCGAACATCACACTGGCTAAGTAGGCAATTCCCTCGGTAAGTGCCCACCTGTCCCTCACTGGATGGGCGTGATCCAGGTGGGGAAGCACCGTAACAGAAGCGTAGGGTGAGTCTGGTGCCCCACAGAGTGCCCGCAGGTGCTCCATATTGGAGATGAAACCCGCCGCAGGATCACCGCAGTAAACAATGCGCTTAGCTTGAGGCATCTCTACATACTGGAAGGTCATAGCTACCGCAACAGCAATTGATTTGATGCCGTGTTTCTCCCCAAAGCGTTTTGCCGCCAGCAATATCGCTTCGGTATTCCAGTGGGAAGCAGTGCAAAACACCGCTAAAGGCACACTGTTTTCGACAAATCTTCTGATAATTTGCTCAGCGGGTGTTCTCTCCGTTACCAGTGCCATTTATAGATTCTCTCCACGCAACCACGCTCTTATCTGTGTCTCAGTGGGCTCCACGGGATCAGGCACGAGCCCCGGAATAAAGCGACAGGCCTCGTAGAGCACGGAGGAGATGTGACCGTGGATACCGACCACATGATGAACATAGGGGCCGTAGATGAGGTGCTCCTCCCACAGCGGCCAGTTATTCGTCTTTATCCAGAGGTAGGTTCCACGAGTATAGGGCCCTTTTGTGCCTTTTGCTTCGCCCATAAAAAGGGAATACTGGCCGTGATCTCCGTCAAACCGGGCGATGGTTACTTCTCCTCCCCGTATCCGCCACTCAGCGCAGCCAAAAGCCCCGGACGGCAGGATGTAGTGGCCGCTGACGCGCCGTTGCGAATCCTCGGCGGCAAGACTTTCGGGAAAAGGCCCACAGTGCCACAGCAGTTCACTGTTCTCATCCTCCGGGTGCCGGATAGTCAGATCAGCGAAAAAGGTAGGCCTTTCTCCTAAGACCGCATTCTGCAGAAGCAGCGAAGTGAGCGCTCCATGGATGTCGGTCTCACAGGTGACGGGAATTCCCAAGCCCGTCAGCTCGCTGTTCACAAAACAGGGGCAGATGTCCAAAGCATCTTGAAGGGCAGTCCAGCACTGAAAGGCAATCGCATCCAGAGATTCGGCCTCTGCCCATTCTAAAAGAACCAACTTCAGGGCCGCCAGCTTTCTGATGACCCGGTCGCCATAATCACCAAAATCAACTCGTGTCTTAAAATCCCTGACCTCCCTCTCGACCGCTTTGCTCGCCCGGGCAAGCTTCTTCTCCACCGCCTGGGTGATTTCGACTAAAGTGGTAGGGACTACTTCGATGCCCCATTTTTCCAACAGCTCCGCTTCGTTGACTATCATGGTCCAGAAGGGCCCGGGGCGCACGTCCACCTGGCCGATGCGGGCCCCCAGAAAGGCATTAGCAGCCGATGCTGCCGCAATAAAGTTCTTAACCCCTCGCTCGAAGACTGGGCTGTCTACGCGGGAATTCACAATGTAGGAGAAGGGGACCCCAAGCCGCCGAAGAATTTTGCTGGTGGTAAAGAGTCCACACTGGGTATCCCGCAGCCGGGTGCCGTCTTCCAGCGGAGCTTCGTCGCGCGGGCCCCAGAGCAGAAGGGGCTTGCCTACATCTCGCGCCAGCTTGGCCACAGCGGATTCGGTGCCAAAATTACAGTGAGGTACGAAAACCGCATCTACCTCATCCCTGCTGAAAAGCTCGACAGCCTTGACCACATCGGCCTCGTTAAACAGAAGCCCCTCCTCATTGATCCCATCTAAATTAATGAAGTTGATGCCCCATGACCTCAACTTCTCCTCGATAAGTCCTTTGTACCGGAGACTGTCCTGGCGACTGAACACATCGCGCCGGGTTGGTGCTAACCCTAATTTAAACTGCTTCTTCTGCATTTTAACTCCCTCCTTTAGCCGATGGTTTTCACCTTCCAATGAGTTGGTACGCTTTGAAATGTCTTGTATATTCCCCGGCAATGTCAAGGTAGACACGTCCATATTCTTCGGCTGGCTCAATGGCCGTGCTCTCCCACCACTCGTTGTACGAGGTGATGAACAGGCCGTGTGGCTTCAATTTCAGCACCGTCCCCAATCTCCGAGCGAATTTCTCCGGATCTCTCGGATCGTGGTCACCCACCCTGCGACCGCAGTGAGGGAGGTAGCGGTCATCAAATCCCGGGAAACAGGTGAGGGCCACAAATTTCTCCCTTTCCCGGCAAATCTTCACCTGCAAGCCTCGATCCAGCTCATACAGAGTGTGATCCCAACTTCTGGGAAAATATCCGTAATCCCAGAATCCTGAGATGCCCCGTCCCTTTGCCGGTATGTGAGTGCCGTCGTGCTTCGGAAAGAGTCGGTTGTTGAAGGTGCAGCCGAATAGAGCGATATCCTTTCCGGTCCGAGCTTTGACTTCGCTTGCGATCTTCTCATAGGACCCATCCACCTCCTGAGCAAACCAGACAGCAGTATCCTGCGCCACCGCTTTATTCCCCTCCAAATCGGGCACGACCGCATTGAAGGACTGGAACCGCGTGCCCCATTCCCTGTTCAGTGCGTCCACCCCCCCGTGTTTCGCCTCAAGCCAGTTCCTGAATTTTTCTAAGGATTCCTGATCGTATGAAACAGCATTATTAATGGTATAAAGTAGAAAGGCGTATCGCAAGATGCCTTGAGGGTCTCTGAGTCTCAACCAGGACTCCTGATAGTGCTTCAGAAGATAGCTGATTACCTTGGCGTATTGCTTCACCGTCCCACTTCTGGTCAACGTCCAACCTTCCCCTTCATTGCCCTCTCTGGTGATATTCCGGGTATCCGGCCGCACCAGGGCATATTCCAGATCGGTGAGATAGTCATCTCTTAGCCTGTTGTTCTCAACGATAACAGTGATAAAAAAACGATCCGGCAATATTTTCTGCACTAATCGATTCAACTTATCCAGGTTTTCGTCCTCATAGTTCTCAATTCCTTTAGCGTTCCAGTATCCCACCTTGCCGTCTTCAACTTTGCCCGGGGTTCTCTCCGGCGGCTTCCATGAACAGCAAAATGTGTTAATCCCGACACTCATCGCTTCTTTAAGATGTTCTCTCATAATGCTTTCATCCCCAGATTGATAGCAGCCTCGTGAAGGGGTGTAGATTACTCTTGTACCCATCCGCTTAGCTTCTGCCCAATCCCCCTTGTACCAAATACAATAGTGAGCACCCACAAACGGCTCTCCGTTGGGAAGCATCCAGTCCATCTTACGCTCCTCTATTTTAGGTGGTATTTGTGTTAGAATCGGATTGTCAAAAATTGCTACAGAACCATGATCCGTTCGTAAAAAGTTGTATTTCCCCTCCCCTGTGGGGAGGGGACAAAGGGGAGGGGGAGAAAAGTACTTGAA
>CAZQSC010000168.1:0-5156 GCA_964595705.1 uncultured bacterium
GAACTTAGTCCATCTGCTTCAACAAAGAGCCACGGACAGCCTGCTGAGAAAGATAAAAGATGCCCGGAGAAAGGTTGAGACCTTAGCTTCCAGTTACGTTCTGCGGAGATTTGAGGACCAGTTAGACCAACGACTACAAAGAGTGGATGAATTAAACAACGCTTTAGTTAAAGGTCTCGACCGCATAGTGGTGGGGAAGATCGCCTCCTTCAGGGAGATGATGGGCAAACTCGGTGCCTTGAGTCCCCTCTCTGCCCTTCAACGGGGCTTCTGCGTCTGCCAAAGATTGCCAGAGATGACAGTCGTTAAAGAGAGTACTGTCCTGAAGATTGACGATCTGGTTAAATTGCGCTTCAAAACAGGTAGTGCCCTCTGTGAGGTGGAAGCGGTGGAGGATATGCCTGAAGTTGGAAGTGTCTAAAGTGTCTGAAGTTGGAAGTGCCTAAAGTTTTTTTTGGGTTAGCTCGCTTTAGACACTTTAGCTCACTTTTTTTGACCGTTGCGGCTTGTCGCGCTAAGACTTCTTATGAGAGGATCAAGGTTAAATGTCAAGAACCCAAGAGCTGTTGCGAAACCTGGACATTCCCCTTCTGACAGTGACCCTGGTGCTGGTTGGGTTCGGGATTATTATGATTTACAGCGCCACTTACGGCAGTGAGTCAGCGGGAATAAGGGGACTTTTCCGGAGGCAACTGTTTTGGGCACTGCTCTCTTCAGGGGGGATGGCGGCTGTTATTGCCCTGCCCAACAAAGTGCTCAATGCTTTTGGCCATTTAATATATGGACTTGCTATCCTGCTGCTTCTTCTCACTCTTTCTATGGGTGTCAGAGGCAGATGGCTGATAATTGGTCCATTGAGATTCCAACCCTCAGAATTTGCTAAGATTGCAACAGTTATAACCCTGGCCCGTTATCTTTGTAATAAAAAACAGCTCTCACCAAGCCAGGTTCTGACCTGCTTTGTGATCTGTTTTCTGCCGATGTTTCTGGTGGCCAAGCAGCCGGACCTGGGGACCTCATTGGTCTTCATTGCAATCCTTTTCCCTCTCCTCTATTGGGCGGGACTTAGGCCCTTATATCTGTTCTTTATCCTCACCCCCTTGATTAATATTCTCTGTGCTTTTTGGTGGATCTCTTGGGGGATTTTTATAGTTGTACTGCTGATAGTGATCTATCTGTCCCGTCCCTCATTTGCCACGGCAGTGTTTCTGATAGTGCTTAACCTCGGGATTGGAATTGCTGTGCCGGTGTTATGGGGTAAGCTTCAGAAATATCAGCAGGAAAGAATATTGAACTTCTTTGATCCTAATCGTGACCCCTTGGGAGCCGGGTACCAAATTATCCAGTCGAAGGTGGCCATTGGGTCGGGAGGGGTTTTAGGGAAAGGACTGCTTCGAGGCACTCAAACCAAATTGGCCTTTCTGCCTAAGCAACATACCGATTTCATATTTTCAGTGGTAGGGGAAGAACTGGGGTTTGTGGGAGCAATATTTGTTCTGCTCTCCTTTCTTTTCGTCATCTGGAGGGGTGTTAAGATCGCCGCCTCAGCCAAGAATAGATTTGCCAGCCTTCTGGCCGTTGGACTGGTCTCTATTTTAGCCTTTCATGTCTTCGTTAACATAGGAATGACTATGGGAATCTTGCCGGTGACGGGTCTGCCTCTGCCTTTCTTAAGTTACGGTGGCTCTTCTTTGATGACCAATATGCTGCTGGTGGGAATTCTGCTTAATGTGGGGATGAGACGGCATGAATATTGATTCGTTCGTAAAAAGTTGCATTTTCCCTCCCCTAAGTTCTGTACAATCACCTTATTCCCCACCTTTAAGCTCCATTGCCCTTTTGAAATCTTCATAAGCCTCCTGTTTCAACCCCAGCTCTCTTTCAGCCTCAGCACGTTTGCTGTAGGCGTCGGCATTGTCCGGCTGAAGGCGGATAATCTCAGTGAATGTATCTATTGCCTTCTGGTAGTCCTTCAGCATAATGTAGGTGATGCCCATATTGAAAAGGGCCTCTGTGTCTTCCGGGTCAAGCTGGGTCGCCCTTTTCAGAGGGGCAAGGGCTCTTTGGTATTCTTCCTGTTCTATGAGGACAATCCCCAGATTGAAAAACACATCTTTGTTTGTGCTGTCAAGTTCTGCTGCTTTCTGGAATGCTTGCTCCGCCTTCTTATACTTTTTCTGGTTAGAATAGCATACACCCAGCAGACGGTAGGTGTCTTTGATCTGAGGGGCAAGTCTTTCCACCTCTTCCAGCAACTGGGCCGCCCGGTCATACTGGTGTTTTTGGGTCATAAAATACAACGCCAGATTAAACTGTGCCCTTGTGTCTTTGGGATCGATCTGCCTGGCTTTCTGGTAAGCTTCCAGCATGGCCTCTTCTTGGTTGAGTTTGCCGTAGATATAGCCTAGGTTGTTGTATGCCGGTGCTAAGTTGGGATTCATCTGGACCGCCATTTTAAACCGGGTCAATGCCTTCTCCCACTTCTCCTGCTTCATAAGTTCAACGCCAGCATTGTAGTATACGGTTTCGAAATAACCGCTCTGGCCTTTCATCTCCTCCAATTTCTCAGGGGCGATCTCAATGGCCTTGTCAAATTGCTGACAAGCCACTTCGTACTGATTTTTATAGACATATAGCTTGCCCAGTGCCATATAGGCATCTGGGTTGTTGGGTTCCTCTTCCACTGCAATCTGGAACTGTTTCAGGGCCTCGTCGTATTCTCCCTGATTCAGATAGATATTGCCCCCGACGATATGGGGATTTCGAGGGCTACAACTGATAAGGGAGAGGACAACAGCCCCTACTGCCGCAATATTAATTAGTCTATATTTCATTTTTTTCTCCCTTCTTATTTTGCTAACAACTTTTTTAGCTCTTCTAAGGCCCTTGCCCGGTGGCTTACTCTGTTTTTCTCTGCAGGGTCAAGTTCAGCAAAGGTTTTTCCCAGTGAGGAGACAACAAAGATGGGATCATATCCGAACCCCTGCGTGCCCCTGGGTTTTTCGGCGATGAACCCCTCACACCTGCCTTCCACTGTCCAGACTTTGCCCTGAGGAGAAGCCAGGGCGATTACGCAGCGAAATCGGGCCGTCCTTTTCTCCACCGGCATTCCCTTTAACAGCTCTAACAGTTTTTGGTTGTTCTGTTCGTAAGTTGCCCCCTGCCCGGCGAAACGAGCAGAGAAGACTCCAGGAGCTCCCTCCAGCCAGTCGACCTCCAAACCCGAGTCATCGGCAATGGCAAACAGTCCTAAAGACCGGGCTACTTGCGAGGCCTTCTTGGCTGCGTTCTCTTCTAAGCTGGTGCCGTCTTCTTCTACTTCCGGAAAGTGTTCAAAATCCTCAGCGCAACGAAGTTTTATCCCTGTTTGTTTCAGGATACTGCGGATTTCTTTAATCTTGTCTCTATTTCTGGTTGCCAGCACCAGTTGTTTTATTGGTTTATCCAAGCCTTAAGACCTCCCGCTGCAGTTGAAATAACCGAGTTATCCCTTCTTTAGCCAGGGTGAGCATCTGGTTCATAAGCTCTGGGGAGAAAGGTTTTCTCTCAGCTGTGCCCTGTATTTCTACAATTTCACCTGAGGGCACCAGGGCTATATTCATATCGACCTCAGCCCTGGCGTCTTCTTCGTAGCAGAGGTCGAGCAGGGGGGTGCCGTCCACGATGCCGACACTGACAGCGGCTACTTGGTTCAAGATGACATCCTCCTCGATGAGTCTCTCTTTTTGCATCTTCTTTATAGCATCATAGAGAGCTACCCAGGCGCCAGTGATCGAAGCGGTGCGGGTGCCTCCGTCAGCCTCAATTACATCGCAATCAATCTGGATGGTCCTCTCGCCGATTCGCTCCAGAGCAACGATTGGCCGCAAAGCCCTCCCAATCATTCGCTGAATCTCTTGGGTTCTTCCCCGCAGTCCCTTGTCAGCTATCTCTCGGGGGATTCTGTTTTGAACCGAACGGGGAAGCATCCCGTACTCAGCAGTAAGCCAGCCTGTGCCCATTCCCCGGAGGAAAGTAGGCACTCTCTCATCTATGCTCACCGCACAGATAACCTTCGTCCTGCCCATCTCAATTAAGACTGAACCCTCAGCATACCTCAAATAGTCTCGGATAATCTTAACCTCCCGGAGTTGGGCAGGAAATCTTCCGTCTGCTCGCTGCATCAATGCTGCTCCTTATTGTGCCGAGACCGTCGTCGAACTAGACCTCAACACCTGCTCCTGTTTCTGTTTGAAATTCTTGACCGCCTGGTAGAGGGCCTCAGCGACTCTCTGTCTAAATCTCCTTGTCTTCAGCAGCTTCTCCTCCCTGGGGTTAGAAATAAAAGCCGTCTCCACCAGCACACTGGGCATTGTAGCCTCTGTCCCCAACATAACATAGAAACCGGCCTGTTTAACCCCCAGGTTCTTAAGTCCGGTCTGCTTGACCAACTCTGCCTGGATAATTGCTGCTAAATCCTGACTTTCCTTAAGAAATCTATTGGACACCATTTCTGTCAATATACCTTTAACATCTCTCAGTAAGAAGTCTTCGGTGTCAATTTCTTCAATAGAATTAGCTGGTTCTTCAAATCTTATGGAGGCGTTCTCTCTCTGGGCCACTCTCATTGCATCCTCTGTTTTGGCTTCGGAGAGGAAATAAGTTTCTGTGCCGTGGGCACTTCTCCTGCGGCCGGCGTTGGCGTGAATGCTTAAGAAAAGCTTCCCATTCGCTTGATTAGCAATTCGGGCCCGTTGCTGCAAGGGGATGAAGATATCTTTATCCCTGGTTAAGACCACCTTAAGATGAAGCCTCTGTTCCAAGAGTCTTTTAAGCCGAAGGGCGATATCCAGCACCACATCCTTTTCTTTTAACCCTGTAGGTCCCACTGCTCCTGGGTCTATACCCCCGTGTCCGGGGTCTATGATCACCGTGTCAATAGCCCACAGCTTTTGGTCCAACTTGGGATCTAATGCCTCTCGTTTGACAGAGAACCTCGGCGTCTCTTCTGAGCTCTTCCGCAGCAGGATCACAATCCGGTTTGGGTTCTCCTTTTGGTAAACCCGATAAGTAACACCTTTTTCCAGCAAGAACGAGATTTGAGCAGAATTCCGATACTGGTAAGTGCGAATCTGTTTCACAGCTCCCTTTGGTTGGACCGAGGCCCAGGCTGTCTG
>CAZQSC010000169.1:0-5142 GCA_964595705.1 uncultured bacterium
TCGCAAAAAAACAGCAACAGTTAAGCTAACAGTCCCCAAAATCTGGTTCTGATAATTCACTTCCGAGACTAGGAAGCTATAATCGGCCCCCAGCTTCTTTGCAAGTTCGACCCGCCTGCGATCCATATCGAATCCCACCACCCTGCATCCAGCGGCTTTCAAAAGCTGAACTGTGACCTGGCCTAATAACCCAAGGCCGGTAACCGCTACGATCTCCCCCAATCTCGGATGAGCCCTGCGCATTCCTTGCATCGCTATGGAACCTATAGCCACAGAAGCCGCATCTTTCAGATCAGATCCCTCAGGCACTTTGACGACAAGGTTCTTGGGAACTAGAACGATCTCGGCATGATTGGCTTTCCCAGCACCAGCGCAGGCAACTTTATCTCCGATCTCAAACTCATCAACTTCCTCTCCTACGCCGATAACGATACCGGAGCAGGAGTATCCAAGCGGTGCGGACTCGGAGAGTTTGCCCCTTACGACCTGAACGGTCTTCCTCAATCCATGTTTCTTAAAATAATCCAAAACCTTCTGAACCTTCTCAGGCTGTTCGAGCGCTTTCCTGATAAGCGATTTTTCGGACGCTTTAACCCCGCTTATCTCCGTACCCGCGCTGATAAGCGAATAGGCCACCTCCACCAGGATATGACCTTTATTCACCAAGGGAGGGGGAACATCATCCACCACGACTTTTCCCTGTTTTATAAGAAGGTGCTTCATTATGTCAAACGCTTTTCATCAATTGCTTCAAACACTGTCCCCGTAATTTTGATAATCCCCTGTGCCTCCTCAAGGAGCTTCATCCACCGGATGTTGTAATACTTGGGGTTATTGAAATCGGTGTAGCCATACTCCTCAATCTTCTCCACCATATCCTTAACAGCCTCCTCAACGCTCACAATCGGCTCAAAATCAAGGACGTCCTTGATCTTATCCGTTGAAACACGGTAGCTGCGGATACCCCTGTAACGATAGCCAGGTTTTATATCTATTTCGATGCCAATTTCTCTAAGTGCCTCCCTAACATGCAAGGCAAGCTCTGAAATGCGGTAATTTTTGGTAGCTAAGTTGAATATCTGCCCTCGCACTTTAGCCTCATCAGCCTGAAGGCAAGCAATATACGCCCTCGCCACATCCCGTATATCTACTAAAGGCCTCCACATCTCGCCACCGAAATGCAAAGTAATAAATCCCTTATCCAGTGCGTCCTTAACGAAAGTGTTTACTACGAGGTCGTAACGCATCCTCGGCGAAAATCCGAATATCGTGCCTTTCCTGAGGATAACGGGGCAAAAGTCGTCATCTACTAAAGAGAGCAATATCCTCTCAGCATCAAACTTAGAGCGGGAGTATGCAGCCTTCGGGTTTATCTCGGCGTCCTCGGTGAGCAACACATCCCCCTTCTCCTCTCCAGCCATCGTGTAATATACAGAACAAGTAGAGGCGAACACATACCTTTTTACTCCCATCTCCTTACAGGCCCTCGCTAATTTCTCCGTTGCTACTGTGTTCATCTCGTAGTTCGCCTTGGGATTATATTCTGCCGTCGGGTCGTTGGATAGCCCTCCTACATTTATGACAGCGTCCACACCCTCCAAAACCGAAGGCGGAATGGAACGCATATCCCCTGTTATAAGCTCTATCCTGTCCTTGATGTCCCGGATACCTACATCCCCGAAGAACAACCTGTCGAAGATCCTGACAGCATAACCCTGCTCTAAAAGCTCCCTCACCAAAACGGAACCTACATATCCTGCCCCACCTACCACCAAGATTTTACCCATATCTCACCTTCCTTTCACGGTCCATACATCCCCGAAAGAATCCGGTGGAATGCGGACCTCATCGGGATTCTCACGGTTGTAAACATGGCTTGCGGTGCTGATGAGCTGGGTGTCATCCTCCAAGGACATCCAGCCGTGATAGACACCGGGAGGCACAACGATCAACTTCGGATTCCGGGCGCTTGCGACAATGGTCATCATCTCACCGTAGGTGGGGCTGTCAGGTCTATCGTCCTTCAACACGAACTTGGCGCTGCCGTGGCTGATGAAGAACCAATCCCAGAGCTCATTGTGTTTATGAAACGCCCTGATAGTTCCTCGCACAGGATCACCCACAAGGTAAACCTGACCGAACTGATGGACAACCGCATGTGGCTCTGAGTCAGTAGCTGTACGAGCTATTTCTATCAGATATCCGCGGTCATCCTCCCGAACAGTTAATTCAATTACCTTCACACCTTCAATCATCTCTTCCCCTTTCTGATAAGGTTTAGGTTAAGATTGAGATAAAAGCTTAACCTCAACTTTATCTTTCAGATACCTCTTCTCAACTAGATAAGCCCTTAAAGCGTCCTTCCAGTGGTCCATACTCTTAATGCTAGTTTTCTTCAAGTTCTTATTTTCCAAAACCGAATACTTCGGGCGCTTCGCTTTGTGTCCCATCTCATCTATGGACACGGGGGTAACATCTGGCTCCAACCCCAAAAGCTCAAAAATCGCCTTTGCAAATTCGTACCAACTACATTGTCCTTCGTTCGTTATGTGATAAACCCCAAACGGAACCCCATCCTTTACTATATTCCTTATCTTCTCCGCAAGCTCTTTTGTGTAAGTAGGAGACATCACAACATCGTCCACGACCCTTATCGGCTTTCCCTCCTTCGCAAGTCTAATCATAGTCTCCACGAAATTTCCTCCCTTCCCGCTTGCCCCTGCAACTCCGAAGAGGCTTGCCACTCTGATCAAATAGTGTTTTGGACATATATTCTTGACAAAATACTCCCCAGCGAGCTTTGAGACTCCGTAGACGTTCAACGGATTCGGAAGGTCATCCTCTACATAAGGCTCATGCTTGGCACCGTCAAAGACGTAATCCGTGCTTATGTGGATAAAGCAACAATTGAGCTTATCACAGGTTTGAGCCAAATTTCTAACTGCCATCGCATTCACCACAAAAGCCTTCTCAGGATTGTCCTCGCATTCGTCCGTGCGGTGATAAGCAGCGGTGTTTATCACAACATCGGGGTTTATCCTTTCAAGAACCTCCCTTGTGCCTACATGGTCGCATATCTCCACATCCTTGTGAACCAAGGAATAAATTTCAAATTTCTGAGAAGATGAAAAGGCTTTGACAAGGTCAGTCCCAAGCTGTCCTGTAGAACCGACAATTGCAACTTTCATAAGTCTCTCCTTGGAAGCTTTGTGGGGCATAAGCCATCTTGACCGGTGATTCCTGTGATGAGCACCTTTGGCATGGTAATTGGGTGATTAGGTTATTGGGTTATTAAGTTATTGGGTGATTGGGTTATTGGCATTTGTCCTTTAGCATCTTTATAATGGTTCGAGGTTCATGGTTCAAGGTGCTGTGGTTCCAGGTTCGTGGTTCGGGGGTTATTCCGTTTATTGCGTTTATTGCGTTGTAGTGTTATAATCAGATGTCCAAAGTCCGAGGTCCGAAGTCCGAGATTCAAAGGTCGGTATTGCCCAATGTGCTGAGCGTGTCTGGTCACTCCAAAATCCCTGTTACCTGTAAATCTCCCTCCTATGCCCGATCAGTCGAATGACAATGAGCTCACCTTCTACTCTACTGCTCCCCGGGTCCACTCAACTCTCACCGAAACGCTCCATCACCTCTTTGTGGGCAATCCTTGTCGGATCCTTAAGCCGATGTTTCAACTTCTGTTTAATCTCTTCCCTTAAATCCAGCCCATAATCCGGGTCCCCAAGTATTTCCAAGATCTTTCGTTCTACTAGAAGTTCCAGCTCTTCCTTACTCATGTCTCCAATTTTGCTCATTTTTTTCACCTCTGTCATAAGGTCTATTGCATTGTGACGTTTGACAGATGCCTTTGGGAAGATATGAAATTTCCGCCTCAAGGTCAAGAGCAACTTCGAGGTTTTCCATTCAGCATCAGTTTTACCACAACCATGGTCCGAGGTCTTTCATCTTTAGACCTTGGACTTTGGACATCGAACATCGGACTTTAGGTACGGACGCATCAACTACGACTTTCAACTCAGTTCCTCCGATGAGCGGGTAGCACACCTCGGTTAAGCAGCATATCGCCGGACCTCGAAGCTAACGCCGGAGTTCACCGCCTCCTCGGCCATCCTCATCAGATGATTTGTCACCTCAGCCGATACATATTCCTCTCCGCAATTTCCACAGATTTGAGCGGGGACGTTCTGAAAAACGATCGTCACTCCCTTCCGTTCCAAGGTAACGGTAGCATAGCCTTTACGGGTCTCCCCCTTCTTGCAGATGACACATCTCATGGCTCTCTCCTCCTGCGGAAGTTATCTCTCCAGAGTGAAGGGTCAGGCTGGTAGGCGGTAACTACAATCCCCATGCTTTCCTCCTCATTTACAGCAAGCACCCTTCTAAGCTTCAAGTTAAAGCTCCTGCATCTGGATTAGAGTTCATGGTTCAAGGTTTATGGTTCGTGGTTCGAGGTTCATGGTTCGTAGTTCAAGGTTCTATGTCCGAGGTACGAGGTCCAAGGTCAGTATGTCCAAGGTCTATCATGTGTAGAGCTCAGAGCGTGAATTACTTCTGGGGCATAACAACCGTAATCCAATCCACTCTCCGAAAGTCAGGGTCAGAGGTCGCAATCTTCTTTACGCCCTCCTTCCTCATTACAGCAAGATGTGATGCATCGTGGGGAAGTAAGCTGAACTCCTTAGCCAAGTTCACACTCTCCCGAAAGTCTTCAGGACAAATCCCAATCAATATAGCTCTCATATTTCCAACTCAAGAATCTCTCGGATCTCATTTTTCTCCGCTTTTAATGATCCCTTCAGTTCGTCTGATATAGTTGCAGTTTTCACCGTTGAAAGAGTGACTTCCTTATCTCTTAGTCTTACTTCCAGCTCCTCTCCTGGGGATACCCCAAGGTGTCTCAGCACCTTCGGCGGCAGTTTTATTTGTCCTCCTTGTAACAGCTTGACATGAATAACTTCAGACATCTCTCTCCCTCCCTTTGCCGAAGAGGCTGTGATGAGGAGCTTTGGGGTGGTTATTGGATAAATGGTTCGAGGTTTTATGTCCGAAGTCCGAAGTCCGAGGTCTGATCGTCTATATTTGTCACGAGATGAAAAGAGCTCTCTTCAGCGCTTCCTGCACTTGCATCATTGT
>CAZQSC010000170.1:0-5054 GCA_964595705.1 uncultured bacterium
AGAGATTGTTCCTGAAATCTCTGGCCACCCCTTCTTCCACATGAACTATCAGATAGGCGTGGAGGTAACCGAAGAGGTTCTTCAAGAAAACGGCCAGCGCCAGAACCAGACAGAGGTGCTTCAAGGTCTGTCTCTTTGTCTCCCCCCGGATTAGCTGATTCGTCTTGCTTTCAAGCTTTAACTTCAATCTCTCTAAGAACGGAACCTTAGGTTTTAAGATTTTCCTCTCTATCTGCTCGGGTGCCCGGGATTTGTTCAGTAGGCTGTTTGCCTGGGGAGCTACAGCGGTTGTCTCTGAAGATGAGAAAATAGTCTCTACAAAGGGGATAGCCATCCAGAGGCTTATACTGCTCAACAGGGCAAAAAAGACCGCAGATACTATTGAACCTGTAAGGCAGAGCCAGTAAGGCTTGACACGGGCTAATATTCTCAAAAAGGTTTTCATTTCCGATTAACCGCCTTATTTAAAGCATCTTTCACCCTTGTGACACCGATTATCTCTACCTGCCCGGTCCCATCCCATTCTTTTAGATTCCCCTGGGCCAGCAGGCATCTTTTGAATCCCAGTTTCTGAACCTCCCTGATCCTTCTCTCAATCTGGTTTACGGGACGCACCTCACCACCTAATCCTATCTCCCCTATGGCCACCGTGTAGGGGTCAACCGGCAGGTCTCGGAAGCTGGAGGCGATGGCCAGGGCGGCGGCCAGATCTGCTGAGGGTTCTTCTATTCTCAGCCCACCCGTTACCTTAAGAAAGATATCCTGAGCGCCCAAGTGAAGGCCCACCCTCTTTTCCAGGACAGCGATAAGGATGGAGAGTCGCCTCTGCTCCAGGCCGGTGGTCACTCGCTGGGGATAGCCGAAGTTAGTCGGACTCACCAGGGCCTGGATTTCCACCAGGAGAGCTCTGGTTCCCTCGATGCTGCAGGCTATGGCACAGCCGGGTTCCCCCTCGGACCTGTCGGCCAGAAACACCGCCGAAGGGTTTTCTACCTCTACCATTCCCGACTCTCGCATCTCAAATACGCCGATCTCATTAGTGGAACCAAAACGATTCTTGACCGCCCGCAGAATACGGTAGCAGTGGTGCTGATCCCCCTCCAGATAGAGGACTGTGTCCACCATATGCTCCAGTACCTTAGGGCCAGCTATGCTCCCCTCCTTGGTAACATGTCCGATCAAAAAGACTGGCAGGCCCGTCCGTTTGGCCAACTGCGTCAGCAGGCTGGTGGACTGCCGCACCTGTGCTATGCTGCCTGCCGAGCTCTCCAGTTGTGGACAGTGCATTGTCTGTACAGAATCAATAATCACTACCAAGGGGGAGAGTTTCTCAATGGAAGAGATAATCCTCTCCAGGTTGGTTTCTGCCAGCACAAAAAGGTTGGGAGTCACACAGCCAACCCGTTCGGCCCTCATCTTGATCTGTCTTGCCGACTCTTCTCCGGAGGCGTAGAGCACTTTTCTGTTGTCGGAGCTGAGCTCTCCAGCAATCTGAAGCAAGAGGGTCGATTTGCCAATCCCTGGGTCTCCCGCCACTAACACCACCGAGCCGGGGACTATTCCCCCACCCAGAACCAGGTCGAACTCCGATATCCCTGTCTGCTGGCGAGCTTCTTCCTCGAGGGCCACTTGGGTTAGAGGAGCCGGTGGCTCGCTGAAGAAAGAGCCAGGTTCTATCTGCGGCTCTGGCACCTCCTCGGCACAGGTGTTCCAGGCATTGCACTCGGGACATCTGCCGAACCAGCGAGGTGCCACCGCACCACAGGCCTGACATACATATCTTGATTTTGCCTTTGCCATATTTATGGTTTTTTTACTATAACTTAATCGCCCTTCCCTCAACAATTGACTGATTTGCCGCCAGGGTGACCCTCAAAGTCCTGACTGCATCAGCGTAGGTGGACTTGATATTGGAGGGGTCTTTCGACTGTACCGCCTCGATAAATATCCTGTCCTCCTCAAAGTAAGGGTCGTTCTGATTCTCGATGATCTCCTTTCGTCCCGGCTCAGAGACGGTTAACTCCTCTGAAGTAAGCTTGACCATCCGGTCACGGGTGTAGATCGTAAGTCCGACACAAGGGCTTTGAGGGGCAATACATGCGGAAGTGATTGTGCAGATTGCGCCGCTGGCGAAGGTGAGGGTCACAGTGCTAGCGTCGTGCACATCAAAGCCGGGGACATCGAGCATACTCCCCGAGCTGGCAGTGGCATAGACAGTCTTTACCTCGCCCAACAGATAGCGAGCCAGGTCGAAGATATGGGTGGTCTGCTCCACTATCTGGCCGCCGCTTTGAGACATCACCCTCCACCAGGGAGCCCCGGGCATCCCACCGATGAAACTGCCCAAGGCTAAAGAGAGCTTCCTGTCTTTCAGAAGCTCTGCTGCCTTTTGGGTTATATTCAGATAACGCCAGTTATATCCTACGCTTGAGATAATCCGTTTCCCCTCAATAGTCTGCAGAATCTGCTCTGCTTTTTCCTGGGTCAAGGCGACGGGTTTTTCGATGAACAGGGCTATCCCCTTTTCTGCGGCATCAAGCTCCTGGGTGTTATGAGCAAAAGGCGGAAGGCAGATGTAGACCGCCTGGAGATCTTCTTTCTCCAGCATTTCTTGATAATCGGTGTAAGCTTTGCCGCCGTATTCTGCGGCTGCTGCCGAAGCCTTCTGCCCATCCAGGTCGCAGAAGCCGGCCATTTGAACATCCTCTATTCGGGAGAGAATGTCCATATGAAGCCGGGCAATTCCTCCTGATCCTATAAATGCTACACGAACAAGCACTTGGTTCTCCTTTCTCCTCAATGAAGTAAAAGCATCTTTTGTACCTTAACCCTCCCCCCTACCTTCAGACGGCAGAGGTATACCCCACTGGCCAGCAGGTGGCCCTCGCTATCTGTCCCGTCCCAACGGAGGCTGTGGCAACCCTCCTGTAGGCGACCGCTAACCAGAGTTCTTACCCTCTGTCCCCTCAAGTTATAAATCCCCAGCTCCACCTCGGACTGCTCAGGCAGTCGGAAGGAGATAACAGTATCAAAACTAAAAGGATTGGGGCAGTTCTGTAGGAAAGCAAGCCCAAGGGGCTCAGGGCCAAAATCAAGGCCGACACTGTTTGACTTCTCTCCTAAAAGAACCTCCAAGATTGCAATCCCCTGCCAGTCAGACTCTACAGTCAGCACATCAGTGTCTGGGGCAAAATGCCAGCTATCCTCAGAGAGAGGGACACCATCAAGTCTAACACCTAATATTTGGCCATCCTTAAAGAAAAATCTGATCGGGTAGGTCCCTGGAGCAGCATAGAGTGCTATTTTTACCTCTTTCTGGGCAGCACCTTGAGGGGTCAAAGCAGCGTCGTAGACAAATAGGTTTTTGTCGGGACGGATGCCCATTTCGCTGTGGTCCCGCAGCCCGGGCAGGGTCTTATAATACTCTCGATAGTATCTGGGCGGTTTGGAGTCCAGGGGAGTTATTTGAGAGTTGTCCGTCACTTCATAGCCAAGATGGGGGAAAAGATAAAACCGGTAGCTCCAATGCTGTCTCAAGCTATACTTCTTATCCTTCTGGTTCTTCAAGATATAAAGCCGCAAACTCGCTCCATGCTTCTTTACGGTATCAATCCCGGTGGGATTGTAGACCGTTATCCCTACAGTGTCGTAAATCTCGTCGCTGCGTCTTATGTCCCAGGTGAAGTCGTCGATTTTGTATATCTCCCTGGACAAGGGATACCAGGGCAGTGCCAATTCCACAAAAATCTCCCTCACCAGCACACTGTCTTGGCTGGGCGTGATTTCCCCCTCAACGATTAACTTATCACTATCCTCAAACATCATGTATCTCAATCTGTTCTCTAAGGAATTTACCTCCCAGCTGACCTCTCCCACCATATATTTCTGAGCTTCGGTGAAACCCGCCGTTTCGTGCAGTGGTGGGCCGCCGTCTACTTCAGGCAGCGGGGTTAAGTCAAAGGATCTCCCCTCCATCGTTGCCTTCACAGACAGGTCGAATATCTCTGGGGAACGGGTGCTATTCTGAGAACGGGGCAGAGATATCCCTTTGTATCTCATCAGCTCCTGAGAACAGATGTAGTTGCTGCTCGCCTGAGGGTAGGTCCAAGAGAAATCGGCTAAATAACATCTTCTGCTGCCCCAGCTTGCCGCCCAGTAGTCCTCCGCCTCCCTGAGGTCATAATGGTTTTGGTTGAAAAGGCTCTGGTTGAAAGCATCAAAAGTGTCTACATCTCCCCGACCCAGGTAATAGTACATCTCCATTCCGTAAGTTGTACCCTCTCTGAGGTAAAGGGATTCGTTGTCGGATTTACCGAACCAATTCCACTGGCCTTCCCAGAAGCCCGTGTGGATTCCGGTGTTTTGATGGGAGATCGTCTCTCGCTGGTTAGGGGTTACATAGGTCACCAGCACCCCAGCTACCAGGTCATTCTCATCGTCGTGCCACACCATCGCCGGGTATCTCTCCCCCCTGCCGTTGTCAATGGCAGTAAACATAGAATGCTGGATATAACCGGCCGGATAAGTGCAGAATCTGTCACTGCAGGTGCATAAGAGCTTCCCTGTGTAGTCGGTGATGTATGCATCATCCATACTATCGGTGATCATTATGCACTGCTGGGCATTGGCGTAGACATCCGTTTTCTCAACCCTTCTCTCGACATAAACTATAAAATACGGCTTGTCTTTTATCACTCTGTATTTCCACTCAGTGTCGATATAGGCAGTGTCCCAGATCCCTTTAATTATAGCTATTTCGTCGCTATTCAACACAACCTCTGCTGCCGTTTTCCCACCCAGATATTTTGCCAAGGGAGATGCCCAGCTCTCAAGCGAGCCATCAGCGTATTCCAGAGCGAATTCAGGGAAAAAGAGGTTGCCGCCTGTGCCAGCAAATTCAAAGCTGCTGTCTACAAGACGGAGGCTGCTTATCGTCCCAGAGTCTCTGTCGATGGTGAGCACAAAGTGGCCATTGTCCACCTCCAATACCTTCTGTGCCTCCGTCACCATCGAGGAAATCGCTGTTTCAGGGACAGAAAAGAGGAACAGGACGA
>CAZQSC010000171.1:0-5050 GCA_964595705.1 uncultured bacterium
GTGAGATCCTTCAAAATGTCAGTATTTATCGATATAATCCACCGCCCCAGACAAAGGGCTACTTAAGTTATGCCTGGGAATTTCTTTATTGCTGGTTTATGACTTTTGTACTTTCAATAAAAGTTTTGTTTTGTGAGAAATTTGATGTTATCCAGGCTTGCAACCCCCCTGATACTTTTTTCTTAATCGGGGCCATCTACAAGATATTTGGTAAGCGATTCGTATTTGATCAGCACGATTTATCTCCCGAGACATATTTGGTTCGATTTAAGAAAAAGGGAGGGTTGATATATAATTTACTCTTATTCCTTGAAAGATTGACCTTTAAAACGGCAGATGTGGTAATATCGACAAATCATTCTATACGGGATATTGCTGTAAAAAGAGGAAAGGTAAAAGAGGAAGATTTATTTGTTGTGAGGACAGGCCCTGATCTCAATCGACTGAAGGAAGTAAGAGCGGCGCCAGAGCTGAAGAGAAACAAGAAATACCTTGTCTGTTATCTTGGAGTGATGGGGCCACAGGACGGTGTGGATTATCTTTTGAAATCGATTAGATGGATTGTCAGAGGGCAGAATAGAAAAGACATTCAGTTTGCTTTGATCGGAAAGGGGGATTATACTGACAATTTGAAAGCCATGTGTGACGACCTCGATTTGAACGGCTTTGTACATTTCACTGGCAGAATTCCCGATGACGAACTGGTTGCTTATCTCTCCACCGCGGATGTATGCGTTTCACCTGACCCGAAAAATGGGTTAAATGAATATCATACTATGAATAAAACCCTTGAATACATGGCTATGGGAAAACCGGTGGTGGCTTTCGATCTGAAAGAAACACGGGTTTCGGCAGGGGATGCCGCTGTATATGCCAAACCAAACGATTATGAGGAACTTGGAAGTTTGATTTTGGATTTATTGGACAATGAGACACGGAGAGAAATAATGGGTGAGATTGGGCGGAGAAGAATAGAGGAGGAACTGGGATGGGAACATACGAAGAGAAATCTAATTGAAGCATATAAAAGAGTATTCTCGAAGTGATGCTAAAGCAACACCCTAAGATACTAAGCTACACAGCCCAAGCGCTTGATGTCTTCACGTTGATTGGTGCTTTCTTCTTGTCATTTCCACTGCGGCATTTTCTCATCCAATGGGCTCCTTACGGCAGTAAGGTCGATGTGCGTGATTTTGTCGGGCTGCTTTTTCTAACCATTTTCGTGTGGTGGTTATTATTAAAATGGCAGGAAACTTACGGCCCCCAGCGCTTGATGTCGTTGAAGGCTCTGGTGGGGAAAATCCTTCGCACCGCTCTCCTGGGCACCCTGAGCTTGGTGGGTTTTGTCTATTTGGCCAAATGGACCGCGGTGCCACGGACGTTGATTCTGACTCTGGGCTTTCTCGGTTTCTGGGGCCTTTGCTTCGTAAAGGAAAACAGCTCCACAGTCAGCGCATTCTGCGGTGCTCCGGTTCTAGGGGCTTTCGGGAACCTGACCAAGGTTTTATGGGCATCTGGTAGACGGGGTAATCCTCGCTCTTCCTATAAAGGATTTGGAAGATATTAAACATATGATAGGCATCTGTGAGGTGAAGGGAGTCAAAACCTGTATAATTTCTGGTAGTGACGAGCAGGCACTAAGGAGAAGGTTATGCTGAATGGCATCAAAGTAAGTCCACATTTCACCCTGTTAGATAAGGGATATCCACTGCGTTGGATCCAGTCGAATGGGTCTATCTAACGGGGTAAACCTGCGCGAGTTTCAGTGTAAGGGCAAGAACTGCTGTGGGGGAACCGTTCACCCCGTTAGATAACGAGTGGATGCTCCGCTAGGTAGAGTCTAATGGGACCTATCTAACGGGGTGAAGGTAGATTCGGAGCTGTTGAAGAAGTTAGAACAGTTTCCATATCCAGGGCATTACCGCAGATATCCGCACTACAAATCTGGGGATGTCCCCGCTGGAGGTGGCCCGCTTCGCCCGGGAGACCGGCTTTACCCTGTGAGATAGAGAGTCAAGAAAACCTCATGGGGCTTCGTTCTGTCAGTCAGGAAATCGAGCAATATCACAGCGTGAAGAGACTTATCTCACGGGGTGAACTGGCGTGGGAGTGTATGACGGCTACCACGGTAAATACGGCTTTGTCCATGTGCACGTGCGACTCCCAAGGAGAGGAAGACGGATCGCTATGGGGGGTGACTGGTCGGCAGAGGAGGTGGCGTAAAAACAAGGGGGGAGATAAGAAGAGAGGGAGGCAGAGTAGTCTGGCACCTCCAACAGAACAGCTGCAAGTAAGCACTTTGAGAAGTCAAGGGGTTTCTAGGAACTTTGAGAGTCTGCTGTCGGAGACAGTTCGGACCCGGAGGTTGGGTTAGACAACACTTCCAACAAATGCAGGAATTCAATATGAACCAATCTTTTCAGAAAATAGCTAAACGAGCACTTGATATAGTAGCCTCATCATTAACTTTAGCACTCCTTTCCCCTCTTTTCCTTCTTTGTGCTATGCTCATCAAACTCACCTCCAGAGGGCCAGTGTTCTTCAGATGGAGGATCATCAGCCAAGGAGGAAGGAGGATCACCAGCTATAAGTTTCGCACTATGGTGGAAGATGCAGAGCAGATAGAAGAGAAGTTGAGGGAAAATGCGATCAACGAGATGGATGGCATCCGCTTTAAGTTAAAAAATGACCCGAGAACTACCCGAGTTGGAAAAATCCTGAGGAAATTCAGCATAGATGAATTGCCTTCTCTTTACAGCGTTCTGAAAGGCGATTTGAGCCTGGTTGGCCCCAGGCCGGTTCTGGCAAGGGAATTCCAACGAATGACCGAAGAGCACAAAAGGCCATTTATGATAGCCAAACCTGGGTTGGTTTCCCTCTGGGTTATCAGGGGAAAGAACAAGATAAAGAACTTCGATGAGATTGTAAAGCTGGATCTAGAATATATTGAAAACAGCTCACTGCTCTATGATTTAAAGATCATTCTTAAGACCATACCAATAGTTGTGCTGGGGAAGAACTACTGACAAACTGCGGAGGAGCAAGGGAGCAGGGGAGCAAGGGAGAGCAACCAGTCGACCAGTTGACCAGTCCACCAGTTGCCAGTATCAGTCGATCAGTGGAGTGCAGCCGTAGAGGCGCTCCTCCATGGCCGCCCAGGGGCTTATCGCAAGTCCCTTTCGTGGAATATCACCCCTTGTTGTCCCCCAAGGCCTCCTTCAAAAATAATTCCCCCCGTAGTGAAGAAAGATAAGAATATGAATATCTTGAAACTAAACTCTCTTTTGCCGCTGGTTTCTGTTCTCCTGTTTTTCATATCCTCTCCGGCTCAGTCTACCAATGTCCCCCTCGAACACTGGTCATATAGCTTTCTGGAACGGTTCAAAGCCAAGGGTTACATAGAGGATTTCTTAGATAGCACCAGGCCATTTTCCCGCCAGGAGATAGCCTGCGCTGTGGCCCAGGTTGTGCAGAAAGTCTCCGAAGGCGCACCGGCAACCAAAACCGACAGAGAACTTCTTCGGGAGCTTGAGGCAGAATTTGCCGATGAGCTTTCCCAAATCGGCACTCAGGTTGCTGGGCTTCCCAGGTGGCATCTTTACGCCTGGAGGGCTAACGACAATTACCTCGTTGTCGATCCGATAGCCAAGCTGGGTCTTAGATACAAAACAGCAGGGGCAGGCTCGGCTGCGGGCAGGATTTTGACCACAGTGGGGGGCATGATGCTCAGGGGTAGTCTGAGAGGCAGTCTTGGCTTTTACCTGAACACCCGAGATACTCAGCACAGAGGCAATAAACCTTTCTCCTCCCCCACTGACCTGAGTAGAAAACACGCTCCGCCAATAATGCACTGGGAAGGCCAAAATAGCGTCTCCTATGACCAGACCGACGCATATCTGACACTTCCCTGCAGGTGGTTTCAACTGGAGTTCGGCAAGCAGTTCAACGACTGGGGGCCCGGGTATTGCGGCAACCTCACCCTTTCCAACTATGCCCCCTCTTTTGAAGCCCTGAAGATCAAAGCACGATATGGCCACTGGAAGTTTGTCTGGCTTACTGGAGCCCTGCGAACCGACCTGCCTGAATACTCCTATAACGCCCCCTATAGCAATACCACCAGGAAGGTGAGGAAGCAGAAGTATATCGCTGCTCACCGGGTGGAGTTTGCTCCCTACCCAAGGATAGCAGTGGGAATTAACGAGGCTATTATCTACGGAGAGCGCGGGATTGAGCCCGGCTACCTTATCCCTACGATGTTCTTCTGGTCAGAACAGCACTACATCTACGGCGATGATAACGCCACCATAGGTGCGGACATCGCCGCCTATCCCCTTAAGGGGCTGAAACTGTATTCAGAAGTCTTTATCGATGACCTGAGCTTGAAGCATTTTGACCTCTCCCGGCCTGACAACAAGTGGGCCATCTTAGGCGGCATCTTCCTGGTCGACCCGTTCGGGATTCCAGACAGCGACTTCAGGATGGAATATGTGCGCGTTGAACCGTATGTCTACACCCACAGGATACCCATAAATGTCTACCGGAATCACGGGTATGTCCTGGGACACTGGATAGGCCCCAATTCCGATGGCCTGTTCAGTGAATTCAACTATAGGTTCTCAAGAGGGTTGCTTGCAACATTATCCTTTCGGAGGCTTCGACACGGTCGAAATATCTATGAAAACGGCGAGATGATAACGAATGTGGGGGGAGATATTGGCTTCCCTATAGAGTACAAAAGCAGCGGCAGGAAGAAATTCCTCGACGGAATATTGGAAAAGGAGAGCACATTCGGGTTCAAGCTTTCTTATCGCACATTCCAGGATCTGTTTCTTATAGGGGAATTTAACTATACCAGGACTAAAGATCAAACTTTGGGAGCCTCTGAGAAAAGTGCTGTGATGTTTGCGGTAGGTTACAATTTCTACCAATAGTGAACTTTCGCAAAAATATTGCAATTGGAGATAAGGGACAAAAATTCTTTATCTTAGCCAGCTATCTGTCCCTTTTCTTTAGAAGAAAAGGGACCAAAAGAAGCGCGCTTTCCGTAGGC
>CAZQSC010000172.1:0-5044 GCA_964595705.1 uncultured bacterium
GCCTAAGTTGCTCGGAAAAAAAAACTTGACAACCAGGAGCGGGTTTGTTAAATTATAGTTGTCCGGTTGTGAAACTGCATTGTATGAGCAACCAACAATGTGGTGCCATATCGAGAAGGTATACCATTACACACCTCAATTGTTGTCCTCATCTGGTAGAAAAGAGTGCTTGGCCGGCTTTTTCCCGCTGAATTACCAAAAACTGGAAAGGAGGAGATGAAGATGCGTAGATTTATGTTGTCCGGCACGGTGATTCTGAGCTTGTTGGCGGTTGTGCTTGCGTTCTGTTCGGTTGTTCTGGCTCAGGATAGGCTGAGGGAGATGTTCCCCGGCTCGGAGATTGTCTGGGAGAAGAGGTTTGAGAGAGGGGTTGCGAGTTTCTCTGTGGCTGAAAGGAGTGGGAACATAGCGATCGTCTCCACGGGTGAGGAGGAGATGGAGCTAAGGTACTTAGATAGAGCGGGCAAACTGAAATGGAAACGTTCATTTAAAGGAAAAACGTATTTTTCAAAACCCCCGGAGGTCTCCGACAACGGTGAAGTGATCTGTGTATATGGCTGGGGCAGGCGGGAGTTAGATCTAAAGACGTCGGTGTTTGACAGCACAGGAGAGCTACTTTTCTCGGTTGAGAAAAAACACAGCTTCTTTTATCCCTCTCCTGACGGCAATTATTTTGTGCGGGAGGGAGAAGCTGGTCAGACCGAAGAATTTCAGGTGTATGACAGGCATGGGAAACCCCTTTGGGAGACGCCACCTGATGGTTTTGAAGGAGATACTTTCGCGTGCCGTTTTATTGGAAACGATCACTTACTGGTGTACTCGGCTGATCATCCCGCTCAAGAGTATACATTACGTTTTGTTACCTTTCCAGAGCTTGAGACGGTATGGAGTTATGCGTTGGAATCTGGGGGGCTGTTTACTACTTTCCAACATACCAATACCGCTGTCGCAGAGAATCGCATAGCGTTTTTTGGAGATATTGAGAGCAGCCATCCGCTCATATACCTGTTCGATATGGACGGCCATCTCCTTTGGAAACGAAAAGACATTTCTTGGTGGCCTCGAGCTATCGCCCTGTCTGATGACGGGAAACGTACCGTTGTAGTTAACGCGAATCCAAGGGGGATCTATATCATTGACAACGAATCGCAACAGATTCTTGTCTTTCATCAGTTGGCGAGGAGCGATCCGCATTTCGTATTCCTTAACTCCTCCCTTTTCTTTCCAGATCCCTATAGGCTTATGATTTCGGGGTTCGCACGGAACAAGATGATGAGCTATTCTTGCCAGTTTGGCAAAGATTGGAAGGTCGTCCGTGAGGGTTACGAAGATGGTCTGGTGAGACCTCATAAGGCTGGAAAAGAGAAATTCTTGTTGAGAAGCAAGTCGGGGGCCATCGAAAAAATATCCATCGGAAAAGTCGAGGAGGTGCGATAATGACGACAAAAAAGAAGACGACCTTGCTGTTGAGTGCTTGCATCGTATGTGCTCTCTCCGGAGATGTCTTTGCGACCGTCTGGCCTGTGTCCAACTCCTCCAATGAGAATGCCGATGTCTTGACGTCGGCATTTGGTCCCCGACTACGCCCGAGCGGGGATTACGATTTTCACGCTGGGGTGGATATTCGAACACCGGAAGGCGAGGGGGATGATATTCATACTGTGGATGGTGGCGAGGTAGTATGGGCACAACCGAATGGGGGTTATGGTTGGATGGTTAAGATAAAACATACCGATGGTTCAGCCACCGGCTATGCGCATTTGGAAGACGATCCAACGGAAGCCCCGACTAATCTGTCCATTGGACAGCAGGTTACCCAAGGCCAGCATATTGGGGAAGCTGGCGGCACAACCGATGACCCTCCGGAGTCAACACTTGTGGTTCATCTGCATCTGAACTATTATCCACCCGGAGTTGATAGAAAAGATGCCAATGCCAAACACCCCCTCCACATCCTCCCCCACTTTTTCGACTCTATTCCCGGAGACAACCTTAATGACATCCGGTTTGATTTTGACGTTTCCCCCTGGAAGGTGACTGTCTACGACACTATTCCGGGGGGCGAACTTGACCTCGACCGCATCGAGCTGAGTATCACAGGGAACAAGCCATATTACCTCTACTCCTATTTCGACTACGTTGATTTCGACGAGCGCCATAATGTGGGCGAACAGCAAACGGTAAACAATATCACCATCTGGCCGGAAGATTTCTCCCCACCTGGGGATCAAGTGTTGAAGGTGGAATTTCAGGGATTTCTGTTAGCCAGTGGTTCATACTTTTTTGAGGTGAAGTCGATAGACGTAGATGGTGTGGAGTATGTACGGACAAAGGAAGTTGCTGTTGAGGTAAGTGACCTCCATGTCACGGCTGGCCCTGGAGACCGAGAGATTACCGTCTCCTGGTATGCTTCTAATCCTGTTGATCATGACCACTTCGATATCTACCGCAAGGCCGACAGCGGCCATTACATCAAGCTGAATGAAAGTCCGATCTATGGCACCGGGGATATGCAATATGTTGATACCACAGCGGTATACAATCTGGCCTATTCCTATTTGCTCGCCGATGTGGACGTCCATGGCTCCTTGACCTTTCACACCCCTCCAGAGACAGAGGTGACACCTATAAATGGATGGTCTCCGCCCCCTTCTGATCCTCCCTCGGGGCTCTCCGGAACTATAGATGGAACAACCGTCAGCCTCAGCTGGACGGCTCCCTCTACTCCTGTTTCTAAGTACCATATTTTCCGTTCATTCCGTCAGGAAGAGGAAGATTTCCAGTGGATAGCCAGCGTTGCAGGAGATGTTACACATTACACCGATTCTGTCGAGGAAGGCCTGGGATATTACTACCTTGTGGAAGCTTATGATCAGTACGGGGGGGCTTCCTTGGGACGGACCCAAGAGATTAAGGTAGGGGAAAATAGCCGTTACTTCGTTGACATAGCTTCTACGGTTGGACTAGCAGACATTGGAGATGCCAAGGGTGCGTCGTGGGCTGACTATGACGGGGATGGGGACCTGGACTTGTATGTGAGCAATTCTGGTGAGAACGGCTGGCACGATGTGCTGTATAGAAATGAGGGAGGATATTTCAGCGATGTGACCTCTGCTAGCGGTCTCGGAGGAAATACCTCCTGGGAGGCACACTTTGCCGACTACGATAATGACGGAGACCTGGATGTGTATTTATGTGGGGAGGATAAGCTTTATGCCAACAACGGCGCAGGCAGCTTCACCGATGTGACAGCCTCATCGGGCCTGTCGGGTATTGCCTCATCTCGAGGAGCTGGTTGGGGGGATTATGACCGTGACGGGGATGTGGATTTGTTTATAGTGACGTCAGACGGGGTGGAACTGCTGTATTCAAACAATGCTGATGGCACCTTCACCGATGTAACGACCTCGGCAGGTATAGGTGGAATTACCCCTGGTCCGGGCGCTATAGTTGTTTGGGGAGATTATGATGGGGACGGCGATGAAGATATCTGTGCTGCAAGCCACGGCGTTGTGTTATATAGCAACAACGGAGATGGGACCTTCACCGATGTGACAGAGTTCGCAGGTCTGGCCATTAACTACTCGGTGTTCGACGCCCACTGGGTAGACTACAACAATGACGGTGACTTGGATCTGCACCTGGGCTTGGCATCCTGGTATGATCTTAACGATATCCTGTTCCGCAACAATGGGGATGGGACATTCACCGATGTGACCTCAGAGGCACTGCTTGGGGGCAACCAGCCAGGAGCATATGCTTGTTGGTTGGATTTTGATACCGACGGGGATGTGGATTTGCTAATACAGGCTAGCCTTTACTCGAACAATGGAGATGGGACCTTTGCGCCCCTGATAGAAGGTTTTGTCGGGAAGACCGTAGCGGCTGACTGCGATGGGGATGGGGATGAGGATGTGTATGTTTTGAGGGATGGAAGCAACCAACTGCTACAGAATCAAACGAACGATGGGTCTTCGATAACTGTGAGATTGGAGGGGTACTCTTATTCAGGGGGAACCTCCTACAGCAACCGAAGTGCTATTGGCTCCAAAATAAGAGTCTCTCGGGCAGGGGAGGCGAGTCCCTGTGCTTATCGGGAGATGATGGGGAGTCACGGCAGCCCATTAGAGGCGGTGATCGGCGTTAACAGTCCCGACCTTTACTACGACGTGGAGGCTGTTTTTCCAAGTGGGAAGGTGGTAGAGGAATGGGATATGCCTGCTGGAGAAATTCTTACGATCTACGAGCGGGGGTATCCCACGGTGCGCAATCGGAGCTTTGAGCAAGTTAGGGGAGACCAGATAGGCTATTGGACGCCTTACGGTACGGGTAGCTTTGGTTCAAGCTTTACGGAACACACCGATGGCAGCCGTTCGGCCCACTTCGTCCGCACCGCTGCTGATACCGGAGGCTATTCTGGGTTCTACCAGCGCTATATCCAGGTTCAGCCCGACAGCACCTATTATATGGGCCTGTGGGTGAAGACAGCTAATATGACCTCTGGCTATGTGATGCCCACCTTGGGGGTGTGGGAGAACGGGCATATAGTATCCATAGGATATATCACCGAAGACACCGACTGGACCTATCTGAGCGGTAGTTGGACGGCTGCCGGGGACGAGGATCGGATCCAGATCCAACTGCCCTGCGCCATCCTTTTTGGGACCAGTCAAATTTTCGGCCTAAGTTGCTCGGAAAAAAAAACTTGACAACCAGGAGCGGGTTTGTTAAATTAAAAAATGTTAACCCGGAGCGACCTTCTATATTAAACCAAGAGGTGGTCTTATGGCTAAAGCTGGAAGGTTCAAAGCAGAAGTAGATGGAGAGAACTATTGGATGTGAGCAATACAAATTGGCTGGTTGTTCTTTTTAAGGACGCGTTTATACTATTTACTTGGCCTAGCGAGATCTCCAAAGGCCTCAAAGCACAAACACCACTAATGTGAAAGGAGGAACCTAAGATGCTGAAGAAACAACTTTTGGCAGCGACTTACGCACTGTTCTTGTTCGCAGCGATGTTTATGCCCTGGCAGGCTTTCGGGCA
>CAZQSC010000173.1:0-5040 GCA_964595705.1 uncultured bacterium
CCTATATTTTCCATACATACCCCCTACGAATGTTCAACATAGAGCGCGGCCATGGTTATCCCGGCATCGATGATATCCAGCCAAAGCGCTTTGTAATCCGATCCCGACAGGCTGGCATGATCATCGATAGCTGAAAAAACCGCTTCGACCACATCCTGAATTGAATATCTCAAATAAAGAGGGACGTCCTCCCCAGAAACAAGCTTCGAGATCTCCCGCTTAAGCTCATCGTTTGTTGAAACCTTCCCCTCAACAACGAGCTCTTTTAATCCTTTTAGAGCCCTAAGTACTTCATCTGCATAGCCACGATTGTTTTCCAGGAAAGCCCCCAGAGACATGCGAATGGCGGCCTTGGCCAACACTCTGTTCTGCTCCAGGATCTTGCTTGCCCCGCCAAAGATTCTCTTTAGCCATCTGAAAAATCTGCCCATTTATCTCTCCTCCTTTAGAGTTTTTCTATAATCCTTCAGGCTCTTTGAAAGCGCATTCAGGCACATGATCATCATGTCTATCTGAATGACGACACAATCAATATTGAGCAATATCAGCTCGTCCTTATCTCGATTCCTTCCCATCACATGCCAACCCAGCATACATCTTGCGGCAAAGACTCATCGACGTCGACATGGATAAAGCCCTTATAGACTCCTACCCTCCGAAACACCTTGAAGGCGGCACGCAATAATTCAAACCTGTCAACGCTGGAAGCACACAGAATATCCGCCGCTTTGCCTCTCAGGTGAGCGCTGTTGGGCTTTCCTCCAACTCTCCGGTTGTGCTCCATGCACCTGACCCCGGACAGGACGATGATTGGTTTGCCATACATCGACCTCAACTTCTCTAGGGCATCAATCAACCCGGGGAAAACATTATCTTTCCCGCATCCGCACCGGCACGCAAATTCACGTCTTGAGAAATGTTCACTCAGATCACCCATTCCCTGCCTCCTGTGCCTCGAGCCTGGTAATTCGATCCTCCGCCGATCTCAGCCGTTTGAACATCTCGTTCCCCTGGCTTTTGATTTCATTCCGGATGTCTTTCATTTCCTCCTTACATTCAACACGCCTTTCAATGCAGAAGCTACTCCTCTGGTACTCATTGGCGATAAGTAGGGCCAGGTCCGAGATGGCCTTTTTCTGTTCACTCAGACAATTGTGCAGAGCTTCCACCTCGGAGAAAAGTTTTCTGAGCACTAAATACAAAATCCCGCCAGATGTAATTGAAGCGCAAATTCCACTCAAAAGGCCAATTTCCAACGGTGACATTGCTACCTTCTTCGCCTGCTCGTAATAGTTGTAAAAGTTAGTGTTTGGTAGCTCACAAAGAGCGGGAAAAAGCTCTCGGTCGCCGATTCTCCTTCGCCGTCGACCATCGCAATCCGTGCTCTAAGCAGTGCACCCCTGACCAATTCCCTTAAGTTTTCTGCCTCGATCATTCCTTTGTGGGTCTTCGTTCTGGATCCATCCAGAAAGTCTTCTTCAATTTCTTCCTGGACAACTCCCACACCCAGGTAGACCGTAAACCGTTTCTCGGCCTTGGACCTTCCGCCCATCTCTTCCAGGGCCACAATGCCAATTATCGGATAATCGTCTTCGGTCGGCGCGGCGCGCTCATCTACGCCAATCCATACGCTTGGGGCCCTCTCGTACTTATCCTGGCACCAATTGACTATTGAGCTGTCCTGCGCAATTACTTCCTGGATTTTCTTTAAGAGTTCATATCCGGTCATTTACCGCACACCTCACCACGGAATTTCTCTTCTCTGGCTTCCCTTAAGGCCTTTTTCGTACGCCTCGACGTTCGCCCAGAACTTTGCCTCAAACCAGGGGCCTATTTTTGAGCGTACCTTTCGCCACACAGGATCAAAGATTGGCCTTGGCGGTATTTTGAGGATCTGGGTGCTTTTCTTCAGCGGGAAGTACGTGTCGCCCGGTATTTGTCTTTTTGGGCGTTTCCGCCTGGTGGTGGCTAAGAATCGCCGCATGGCAGGCGTTACCCGAATCGTCTCGCCTTCCTCGGCTCTCCTTGCAATAGCCGATAGAGTTGGATCCATCTGTCCCGGTTGCCCCCGCCTGGATTTACCAAAATCCACCTGAAGAGTCGTACCATCAGAGTCAATCAAATATCGTGCAAACTTGCCGAGCCACTTGAGCGGATGCGGCGGAGATTTCCTTCGCTTGATCCACTTATGTTGGACGCCTCTTTTCTTGCGATACATCAAGGTAAGCGGGTGTCGCTCAGGCCAACCTTCGCCACCGCGCTCTATGTAGTCCCGGAGCTCGCCCCTGAGATGCCACCCGAGGCTTCCAAGCGCACTTTTCCTCGCACGCTGAAACACTCCGGGCAGCTTCATTACTGCTTTCGTAACTGCATTTAGATTCTCAACCCTTAAATCTACCTTCATAATTGAGCCTTAAACGTTGGCCTGAGATCCTTTCTTACTTCCAGCTTCCAGATCCCGGCGTTGGGACCATGCACACCCACCACGGTCCAGGTCTCGCCATCAATGGTTATCTTGTCTTTGTAGGATGGCTTTGAGATGTCCGTCTGTCTAACCCTCACGATGGCTTCTGTTTCAACCGCCACTCTCCAGTTGCTATCATCGAGGACTCCGCCGCGCTCGATAAATGCCAGAATCGTTTTCGAGCCGCCTTTCTCCGGCTCGTACACTACCTCTATGCCGGTATCGTCGAAGATAAAATCGACATCATCGAGAACGTCTTCCCAGAAAGCCATCCTTTACTACCTATTCGGTTTGCGTATAGAAGAGCGCGACAATAAAACGGCCAGCTGTCAGAGCCGCAGTGCCAACGGTCATGGTTAGCGCTCTGGCGGCCGTTGTCTTTACCATGTTGGATGCCGTGTAATCCGGGACCACATCATGCAGACCAGCCGTCAAGGATGATATGGCCGTCGCCGCTAGGATGTCTCCATTGTTCTCCACCTTGAGCGCTATGGTGGCGGATCCGCCACTTGCGGGTGCGTTAATGACATCGATAAAGCCACCCACTATTACGGCATTGTCCGGCAGGATTTTCGTACCAAGCTCTATGTCGCCTACGGCTCCGCCATCATCGTCGAAGTCGTACACAAACTTGGCAACTCTAAGCTTTTCATCTAGTCCCCAATATGCTTTACCCATTTCTTTCTCCTCTTCTTGGTCTTTGATCTATTACGAGAGATCGGTCTTTACCAGTGCTCGCCAATCTACTGCCTTGGCTGCGGCGTCGATTCTTACCTTATATTCCACGCCATCGACTTTCCAGCCCTCCCTGGTATCCAGGTAAGGCTCAGCCTGTCCCTCCAGGAAAAACACTTTCACGGTTTTCCCCTTGGGGCCTGCCACATACCAAGTATTTCCGCCGGCATCATCTAGCCTTGCGTCATAGATCCGGGTGAAACGATTGCCGGCATACGGATTGGTCCTTGTGGACGCCTCTTTGCCGGATCCACCGGTAAACATGTTGCTTGTGAAGAAGATCTCTGCTGAGCCCTCCAGGGCTGCTGGAGCAATAAAATATTGTGCCCTGATATTGAGGCGTCTTTTACCTCTGATGTCTTTCTGCAGCTTCATCAGCTTAATCGCTTCGGCGATGGTGGTCTCACTTGGAGCTCCGGGGGTGCCAATGTTCCCGTGCGAGCTATGAAATAGGGACTTACCATCGCCCATAGTTGGGTTGCTGGTCAATACCGCATAAACGATGTCGCCAACTTTCCTTGCGGCTTCTTCGCCCCTGCTTCTCGCCAGGTCAGCGATCATCCCAAGGTTGTCGTTTATGATCATTTGCCTGGTTACGGCGAAAATCTTACCGGAGGTAGCTAGCTGCACGTTCTGGGATGCTTCCTTGAGGTCGCTGTAGTTGTAAGGAGCGCCTTCTGGGATCTCATCGAGGTCATCGAGCTCGCCTGCCCTAGCCAACGTATAGATGTTGAAGTCGGGAAGGTTGCCAGTGGCACACCATTCTCTCCAAGTTTCAGAAGCTGCTTCATAGCCTTCGAGCATGATCACGTTAGCTGTTCCACCTAGAAGTACCGGAAAATCAGGAGTGGAAAGGGCACGAGTAGCGATTTCCACCTTGCTGCCTCTTACCGGAATGCCCAGTCTTCGGAGACATTCACGTCCGATTTCCAGGAGCGACATCCCGGCAAAATCTGTTGCCCCTGGTGCTACTTGATCACCGGGATCTTTTATTCCCTGCCTTATAAGTAAGCCATCGATCGCTGCGCTTCTGAATTTGTCTCTGTCCTCGATGATGACCTCTACGGCACCATATGGTAATCCGGCAGGCTTGTTATCTTTTCGTGCCTCTAGCCTCTCCAGGATCTCGGTTCTCACCTCGTCCAGCGTGAGCCCCTTTTCGACCCACTCGCGCGCATATTCATCCATGCCATGCTTCGAGCAAAGATCGATGATCTCTGACGCCCTTTTTAGAGCTTCTCTTTCAGCCTTTTCTCTTGCCTTTTTCACCTCCTCATCGGTAAGCTCCGGAGGCGAAGGAGTTTGAACATTCTCTCTCGTCTCTTTTTTCTCTTTTTCTTTCTTCTTCATCTCAACATCTCCTCTGTTATCATGGGTTTCCAATGTATCTGTCTCTCGCCCGACTCCGACCGAAGGATCCGCAGGTATAGGTGTAAGGCTGGCTTCGAGCAATGCCCACCTGGTAACCAACCAGGCCGGGCCTCTGAAGCCCAGCTTCTCTTCTCCTTCTTCGATCTTTTCAATCTCACGGTATTGATAGCCTGCGGAAATCCCCCTCAACAGGCCTTGTTTTACTTCTTCATAGGCCCTGGCTGAATTCGGCGTTGAACCGAACTGGATAATTCCCCTTACACGTCTGTCTTCTTCATCTACCCACAGCTTTAGGGGTTTCGCGACCCTTTTGGACGGATCATGATTTTCCAGGATGCTGCCCACTTCCTTCAGGGGAGATAGGTCTACGGCATCCTTCGTGTGAAGGAGGATCTCGGTGCCAAACCATTTTCTCACCCGCGTTTCTGAAGATATGGAGATCTCAACGATTTTGTTTTCATCGTCCAGGA
>CAZQSC010000174.1:0-4958 GCA_964595705.1 uncultured bacterium
AGGGGTCAGCCTCGTCGTAAGGGTCATCAGTCAACTGCAACAGCTCTCCGGTTGCTAACTCCACAGAGTAGATATTGGTCGCCCCGTCGGCCAGCCCGATGAAGACAATTTTTCTACCATCGCGAGACCAATGGGGGGAGAAGAGCCCGTCAAGGTTGAACCGATACTGTTTTAATGTTTTCTTCTGCTTCACCGTCTGGACGTAGAGGACATCTTGGTCACCACTTTTGGCAACGAAGGCTATCTTGGTGGCATCTGGCGACCAGGTTATCCCACCCCGGAGCCAGTGCATCTCTTCGAACTTGCCGCTTTTCTCTCCCCGGACTAACCTCTTGAGAATGGTGCCGTCGATAGCGGACATCAGATAGATATCCTTGTAATCGCTCCGGTCAGAGAGAAAGGCAATCTTATCGGCATAGGGAGAAAAGGCAGGAGAGGCATTCAAGTAGGAGCCTTCTTGTTTATGATTAGTCAACCTCTTAGCGAATTCTTCCACCTCCTGCCTTTTCCCAATTTCAGGCCAGTACTGCTTCCGCAGGTCCCTGTGCCATTTTTTGTTTAACTCTTCTATGCCCAATCCTAAGGAAAGTCTGAGGCTTTTGTCAACATTCTTGGTGGTTGCCAGGTTGGAGAGGAACTCACCGATCTTCTCCCGGCCGTAATGTTGGGCGATATAGTAGAAGATCGACTGTCCTGCTTTATAGACCAAGTATCCACCTGTCTGCTGGATGGAAGGGAGATATCCAGAGACCACTGCGTCTCTGATTATCATGTCCGCCTCGGTTTCCCAGCCTAAGGATTCATATTCAGCCAACCCCTCTGCTACCCAAAGGGGTAACTGGAACATATATCGGCGTCCCGCCAGGGATTCCAACAGACCACCGTAAAGCATATCAAAGGTGACGGCATGGGTTAACTCGTGGTGCAGCACATGACGGAATTTCCCGTAAGAGCCCTCAAATGGTACAACTACCCGGTTTTTGAAAAGCTCAGTAAATCCTCCTGTAGCCTCCCCTATGGGCTCCAACACCACATTGGTCTGCTCGAAATCGTTATGGGAGGCGTAGATAATCACCGGGACCCGGCGGCGAAGTTCATACTGGAAATCCCTTTTAAGCTGCTGATAAGCTTCCTCCAGTATCCGGGCTGCTCGGTTCACAATGGAAGGATTCTGGATGTAAAAATAGATGTCGAAGTGTTCAGTCTGGATGTAAGACCAATTAAACTCTCGGTAATTGACCTTATTCTGGCCGAACTGCTGGGCGGAGCCTTTAACTTCCCACACAAAAAGCAGAAGAGAGATGACTCCCAGCAGAAGGGCGACTCTTTTGAAAATGTTATCAGAGAAAACAGCCATTTTTACCACCTGAATCTGAAAATGATAAGTGATGGGGGCAGGGGAGAGCAAGAGAGCTGAATACCACTGTTGCTGTTGGCTGTCCCGGCAGGTTGTTTCGATTTGCGCACTATCCGTGCTGCGTCGATAGCGCTGACTATGCGGTTGACCACTGCTGCTCCGATCATATAGGCGGCGTAGCGATAGGAGAGAAGGCTGCTGTTGCGCAGCAGGCGGTATCTCTGTCGGGAGTCTTCAGAATCCCATTCCCAGGCGGCTTCAGGAGGATATAACCTGGCCTTTGGGCCATCTTCCCGGAAGGCAACCTCGTTGTACCGGTAGCTGCTGCCATAGAATTTAATGTCATCAAAATACCTATCTGGTTTTCCTGTCGGGTTAATTCCAGCGTGGAGACGGGCAAAGGTCCGATAGTCATGTCGTCGCCACCGCCCGTACTCTTTAAATCCTAAATGAGCTGTCCAAATCAGCGCCTCTGCCCCCAGAAAGGATTTCGCTGACTTTATATCACCTGCATAGAATTCCCCAGCACCGGGCAGCAGTAGCGAGAGAAAAAATGCCTTACGGACAGAAAGTTCACCGCGCTCTGCGGCAGAGGGCTTTCCCCCCCAGACTGAGGGAGAAAGGAGAGTAAAGAGTAAAAAATAAAAGGTAAAGAAAACAAGTTTTCCCACTTTGCTATTCTCTCTCATCTTTCGCTTTTTGCCTCTGTTTATCTTCAAAATCTCTTGCAAAAGCAGAGCATCGGGACAGCCTCTCCCGCTTCAAACCTCACAGCCATTCTTACTCTTATCCGTTTTTCCACTGAGAGCCCGCTTCTCTTAAGCTGAGCGCAATGGGCAGCATCGATGGCACTGAGGATGTGATTCCCTAAAAGCACACCCACACACCAGCCTGCCCGCTTCAGGTACTTGTTGCTTTCATATCTCATGTCCATATATTTCAGGCGATTGCGAGAACGAACATTCTTTAAGGAATCGGGCGGGTACTCTTGCAGGCGTCCCTGGTCCTGAAGTTCCCTCAGAGAAGGTTCGCTGTCATCCCATCCGAAGACGAACTGATTGTATTTGCCAATCATCTCGTACTTCTGCTGCCGACTGGCTTCTTCGTAGTTATGGCTCAACTTGTATGCCTCGTCTGTTGTCTTTATGTAGTCCCGCCAGACGAAGTAATTGTCAGCAATCCAGTGCTGGTCGGCAAATCTCTGATAGTCCTTCTCTATATCCTTTCCTTTGTGTCTCCAGGCAAAATAAGCTGGCCATACAACTACCTCTAAGGCAGTGAAAACAACGCCTCTTTTCTCGCCAGCATACAGTTGTCCGCTCCCGGGCACTAACAGCGAAAGCAGAAAAGCTTTTTGGGAGGAAACAATGCTGCCCTTCTGCTCAGCAGCAGGGGGTTTTTCCGCATAAGCCAGGCCAGAGAAGAGTAGGCTGACTAGCAATCCCCAAAGAATGAAGGTCTTAAATCTCATAGTCCACTCCTTTCCCGGTAGCTGATATTGGCTGTATTTTTACCACAGAGGGAATAATGCACCTTTTTCATCCACAGATGCGAGGTTTTCTAATGGCAGAGGAGGTGATCGCGTGGTTTTATGCCTGTGTGGTGGGGGTGGACCCACCCCAAGCATTCTGTGTACTTTGTAGTTGATTTTCTTCTATGGTCAGTTATAGTCAAATGAAACAGTTAGATAGACTTTCAGTGGATCCTTCCCCTCTGCCTCGTCCAGCCCGTAAGCAGCGCTTATGCCTACGCAGGTAGGGAAGGCATACCAGGAGAGCAGATCCAGTCTCAGCTCTGCTCCCACATCTCTTTTAAATCCTGTTACTTTAAAATTGATCCTATCCGAGTCCCAGGCCCGGCCCACATCGACAAACACCGCCCCGTAGAGCTTGTCGAAATAGAGGGGAAAGAGGCTCTGTCCGATGTCCCCCAGGATAGGGAATCGATAGACCAGATTTCCCATCAGCACCTTTTGCCCCTCTAAGCTCCAGTAGGTATAACCACGCATCTGGTCAATCCCACCCAAGTGGAGGGCGAAGAAATCATCCACCCTCTTGTCACTCAGAATTAGTCCTGCTTTTATTCTCAGGCCCAGCGTATTCCTGTTCCAGGGCAGGGCAATGTACTCTCTCCAGTCCAGACTGAGACGGTTGTAATAGAACCCTTCGTAGACCTCCTGGATTATGGCTGAGGGCTTAAAGCCTTTAATGAGATAGTTGAACATCTGGTCGTATCGAAAGCTAATCTGTCTCCCTTGGGGGTTGATCTGCTGGTCTCGGAGCCGTCTGAGGTTCTGGTAGGAGTAGGAAAAGGCTATATCTAAACCCTTAAAGTAAGTGTAGGAGAGATTAAATCGGCTAGGGGTTCCTACAAATCTGCCCCTTACCTCACTATTGTAAAGACTGTAGACCAGGGTGAGAGAGAACTGATGACTGTTCTGGAACTGATATTTTACTCCAAAGTCGAGCTCATTTAAGTCGAAGTTTGTCTGGGTGATCCTGTAGATGTTGTTGGGGTCGATTTGATCCTCGGGGATGTACCTCATCTGTTTGTAATATTCTAAGAAGAAAGTGGGGATAAATCGCCGGTACTCAAAGATAGCCACCAGGTCAAGGTCTCGATTCCTGCCTACCAGCAGTCCCGCCACTACAGACTGTCTGTCCAGAACCTCACTGGAGCTTGTGTAAAATCCCAGCTTAAGTTCTCCCTCGTCGAGGGCAATTCTGGGCATCAGGGAAAACCCCAGGTATATGTTTTGGTATGGCCTGGAGACCAGCTTAGTATGGGAAATCTGTGGTATCAGACTGTTGGAGGACTGCTGGAAGAGACCGGAGTCTACCTTCCGCCAACCGGATGTCTGGGGCAGAAGGTGGAGCTGGTAGCCATCAGGGCCGTAGGAAGAGAAAACAATCCGCCCATCCACAGGCGAGACTGAGGGACAGAAAGCACCTCCTATTACATTGGTTAACTGCCGTACCTCTCTGTCTTCAATAGAGATCCAATAGAGGTTAAAGATCCCAGTCACATCGGAGCTGAAGATGATACCCTTACCGTCTGATGCCCAGCAGGGGTCGCGGTCAGTTCCCTTGGAGCTCACCACATAGTGAAAATCTGTGCCGACTTGGTTGATAACAGCGATATCTCGTCCTTCACCACGGGAGATGGCGAAGGCGATCTTCTTCCCATCTGGTGACCATCGAGGAGTGTAGATTTGAGTTCTGTCGTCGAATTGGGTCAGATAGCGAACTCCGGTGCCATCGGACCGACAGAGCCCTAAGTTATTGGTTCCTTTCTCATTCTGGACAAAACAGATCCATCTGCCGTCAGGGGAGAAACTGGGGAATTTTGCCCTCAGGCCATAGGTGAGGCGAGTCTCGCTCTTTTTCTCGATGTCGCAGACGTAGAGGTCCCAGTAGGAAGCCCCGTACTGGTTAGGCTTGCTTCTGCGGGTAAAGACCAATCTCTGGCCCTGGGGTACCCAACTGGGTGAGGAGACAGCACCGGTGGCCACAGCTCTGTCAGCTCTCTCCTCAAGGCAGAGCAAATGAAGGCTGGTGATGAGGAAGTCCTGCCCTTGGTTAGAAATATAAGCCAACTGCTT
>CAZQSC010000175.1:0-4935 GCA_964595705.1 uncultured bacterium
CAGCGCTGGTTCCAGGGCGTACGATGGAGTTCATAAATGGCCTCCATCAGCCGGCGGGCAATTTCCAGTCCAATACTTCGATTGCCACGCAGGATGAAAGTCATGGCAGCACACAGATTCTCGCCGACGAATATCTGGCAGGCGTGATCGTTCTCTGTGCTGGAGCCACAGGTATCGGGAGTACCGTCGGGCCGTACACCATTGGTCAGACCATGAGAGGTGGCGGCATAGTTGAGGCGCTCAACGCTTTCAATAGCCTTGCGCACTTTGTCGCTGGGAAGAATTCCCCCCAGACCCACAACCTCAGCGCACCACTCTCCCATCAATTGATTGGCCAAGCAGGTTTCGCTAATCCGCCCGCCCTCCGGGTCGTTGTAGAGCCGATAATAGTGGCCGTTCCAAAGCTTCGCATCGTAAACTTTCAGAGCTTTTTCCAGAGCTGCTTCCAATTCCTCTGCAAAAGCCTCATCTTGCATTTCTCGGGCAATAATAATACCACATTTGAGAGTTGCTAGCCAGGTGCCCGCCACATAGGCAGAGGTGCCAAACCAGGGCCAAATATCATAGAATTGATTGGCCGGCCACCACTCTCCAGGCATCGCATGACTGTGGTCATTCACCAGGTCATCACCATCGTAATCCAAGCTCTGAAGATAGCGAATCGCATCTTTGAGCGAGTGATAGTACTCCATAAGGAATGCCCTATCTCCAGTGCGACGATAGTAGCGATAAATCATCTGCACGTATTGTCCAGAATTAAGGGGGTGTTGACAGTGATAACGGGGCTCACGCATTCCTGTGGGGCTGCCGAAGCAAAAGGGGATCTCCCCATCTCGAAGCTGAAAGTGATGAAAGGCGTGTAGAGTTGTGCGCTCTAACTCCGGAAAGAAAAACAGTATCGGGAAGTGACCGTGCATCCGGCAAACCATAGTCTCTGTGATGGGGCACCCGGTGAAGCTTTCGCTGTGGGTGAAAAATCCTTCTGGGAGGTACCAGTTGTCCGGCCGTTCGCTTATGACCCAAAGCGTATTTTTCGCTAGGCTGTAGAGTCCGTTCACCAGAGCGTTTTTCAACCACTCCGGCAGGTCTTCAGCAAATATAACTTCCTGCCAGGCGAGTGTTCGGTGCTGAAGTTCTTCCCACCTGTCTATTACCAGTTTGATTACATCTTCTGAATCATCGAAACGTCGTTTGTAGGCATGAGTGTGCGGCTCCCCGCTGCTGTCCTTGAAATAGGGGCAATACCAGGCCAGGGCGAATCGGATGCGTCGAGTTCTCTCCGGCTCTATCTCATAGCGGACTGCTACGGTAACTCCAGGAGTATCAACTGCAGTGGGAACCTTACCCGTGGCTACCCCCATCCAGGCCTCTGGATCCAAGCCGAGGTAGCTACCTGTCAAGACATCCTCTGGGGCTGAAGTTACTAGAGCATAGCTGCTGCTGTGCTTCTGTCGCACAGTTATTCCTGACCAGGGAGCGCTCACAATTTCACAGCTGAAAAAACTTTCCTCAGGCTCAGCCTTGGGTCCTGCAAAGCTGAAAACCACCCAGCCCGATAGTTTCTGAGAACCGATATTAGTAAGCTGGATCTCGAACAAGACCGCCGGTGTGTTAGACATCTGCGCATCGCCGAGGATGAACGGCGTAAATGCCCGCAGGCCTATCTGGATGGGTAGGTCTAGGTGATACTGAAGATCGGCCATCGGAAAATGGCCCCAATAAAGGATGCGCTCGCTGCCTTTCAGGCCTTCTGGAGGATCCAGACACAGAAGTCGTATTTCCTCTCCTGCAGAGACTGCCAGGAAGGGCACATCCAGAGTGTGCGGCGGACAAATGTCATTGAAAATTGAACATCGGCCCAGCTTACCGTCCGTACGCAGTTCTAAATACCCAGTTCCCAGACCGCCTAAGGGTACACCACTGTCGGTAGTTCCGCCCTCGTATACAATACCTGCCACCGGTCGCTTGAAGCCATCGGCTGAAAAGGACAAAGGAGTTCCAGTTTGACCTTTAAACTCAAATGGCCAACAGCTGGAGTGCTTGAACCCTGGTGAACTTTCTGTGCACATAGCCTAAGACTCCTTTTCGTTCAGTCTCTTTTCTCTTCAATATGATGTTTAATCGTCTTTCCATCTACCAAATAGATCACGTCTTCGCAGATATTAGTAGCAAGATCAGCTATTCTCTCCAGATGACGCCCCACCAGGATTAGATCGACAGCCCGGGAGATGGTTTTAGGATCCTGCATCATATAGGTCAAAAGTTCCCTAAATATTTGATCATTAAGGGCATCAACCTCGTCATCCCGTTCACATACATCTCTGGCTAACTTGGTATCCCGATTCACAAAAGCATCCAGGCTATCTTTCACCATTTTCTGGGCTAAGGTGGCCATTCGGGGGATATCTATTAGGGGTTTAAGGAGTGGTTGTTTTAGCAAATCTAAAGTCCTCTCAGCAATGTTGACTGCTTGGTCACCAATTCTCTCTAAATCGTTGTTGATTTTCAATGCAGATGCAGTAAACCGCAAATCGATTGCCAGAGGCTGCTGAAGCGCCAAAAGCTTTAAGCACAATTCGTCTATTTCGATTTCCAGGAAATTTATAGTTTCATCCGCCTGGATAACTTGTTCTGCCAGCTTTGCGTCCTGGTGCACCAGCGCTCTTATCGCTTGGATAATAGCCTCTTCTGCCAACCGCGCCATCTCGAGTAATTTTTCGTTGAGATGTTTTAACTCCTCATCAAAATATCTTTTGAGCACGGCTGTCTCCTCCTTTACCCAAATCTTCCGGTTATATAATCCTCGGTTATTTTCTTCTTTGGTTTGGTGAAAATTGTTTCTGTTGCCCCAAATTCTATCAACTCTCCCAGCATGAAGAAAGCGGTATAATCGGAGATACGAGCAGCTTGCTGCATATTGTGAGTCACAATGACAATAGTATAGCTCTTTTTTAACTCATGAACTAGTTCTTCGATTTTGGCAGTTGAAGTTGGATCGAGAGCCGAGGCTGGTTCATCCATTAATAGGACTTCTGGTTCAACTGCCAGGGCTCGAGCTATACACAACCTTTGTTGCTGCCCACCCGACAAATCCAGGGCACTGGTTTTGAGCCGATCTTTAACTTCGTCCCACAGAGCAGCTTTTCTCAAACTTCTTTCGACGATCTCTTCCAATCTGCTTTTATCGCTAATCCCGTTTAAACGCGAGCCATAAGCCACATTTTCGAATATAGATTTGGGGAAGGGATTAGATTTCTGAAAAACCATACCGATTTTCCTTCTTAGCTCCACCACATCTACATTTTTCTGATAAATGTCCTGATCGTCGAAAAGAACCTTTCCCTTCACCCTTGTCTCAGGAATCAAGTCGTTCATTCGATTGAGGGTGCGCAAGAAGGTAGTTTTCCCACAACCTGAAGGTCCAATAAGGGCGGTTACCCGATTCTCCTCGATCTCCATATTAACATCTTTAAGAGCAAGTACATCACCATAGTAAAAATTGAGCCCGATGGTTTTTATTCTGATTCTGCCTTTCATCGCTCTCCGTTCCGTTTAGATCTGACCCTTCTGAAAGTGTAGCTACCATTTCTTCCTTTTTCGGAACCGGTTTCGGATTATAACACCTGCCGAATCTATGCTCAGCACTAGGAACAGCAACACAAGGGCTGTTCCGTAGGCGATGTGCACCTGGCTTTCGGGATGGGTACCTTCGGTCATTAAAGCATAGATGTGGTAAGATAGGGCTTGGACCTCATCAAAAACTGACCTTGGCAGTCGAATGATGTAAAAAGTGGCAGCGGTAAAAAGAATAGGAGCGGTTTCTCCCGCCGCTCGACCAATCCCCAAAATTGAACCCGTTAAGATTCCGGAGATGGCATTAGGCAAAACGATCCTGCTGATGGTCTGCCACTTGGTAGCCCCCAGAGCAAGGGAGGCTTCGCGAAAGGATTGCGGTACTCCTAATAGAGCCTCCTCTGAAGCCCGAATAATGGTAGGGAGAATTACAATTCCCAGTGTAAGCGCCCCTGAAAGGATAGACACCCCAAAACCGAGAAATTTGACAAACACTGCCAGACCAAATAACCCGAATACTACCGAAGGTACCCCAGCCAAGTTATTTATACCCAGTCTGATAAATCTTACTAAACGTCCTTGTATTGCATATTCAGTTAAATAAATTGCCGCAAAGACTCCCAAAGGGAGTGCAAAGATAACTGCCCCCATAGTTAGACAAAAGGTGCCAACAATTGCTGGCAGGATACCACCACTGGTCATCCCCTCTTTGGGCATTTGGGTGAGGAATTCCCAGGACAAGACTTTAATCCCTCTGGCCCCTATGAAGAATAGAATAAGCAATAACCCGAACAGAATTATTGCAATGGATAACCGTAGCAGTGAGAAATAGATGGCTTGCTTAATTTGTTTGGATTTCATAGCGTAGCGAGTTGCAACAATTAAAAAGCAATTTGTTGCATTCAATTCTGAGATTTGTAATCAGTGCCAAAGTGAGCTAAAGTGTCTAAAGTTATTTTACTTTAGCCCGCTTTAGGCATTTTAGGCGCTTAAAGTCTGGTTTGAAATACACAGTTATCACGGTTAACTTTTTGTAAAAAACGGAAACTTGGTTGGTAATACTATATCACTACTGTCCCATTTTTCGGCGAAAGGTGGTGGCCAAATGATCGGCTAACAGATTGAACCCTAGGGTAATGATGAACAGCACAATAGCAATACCAAAGAGGGCATGGTAGTGGTCGCTGCCCACTGGGGCTTCGCCCATTTCAGCGGCGATGGTAGCGGTCATAGGACGTACTGGTTGCAAGAAAGAATGAGGGATAACTGCAGCGCCTCCGGCTACCATCAGCACCGTCATAGTCTCACCAATAGCCCTGCCAATGCCAAGGATGATGGCTGTGGTTATGCCAGAGATAGCGG
>CAZQSC010000176.1:0-4915 GCA_964595705.1 uncultured bacterium
GAAATAAGCCCAGCAGCTGCTTCGATTGATGGATGAGCTGGAAGAAGGCGACGACGTCCAAAGGGTCTTCTCTAATTTCGATATCGAAGAGACAGAGATAGAAAAATACTACGGTGAACAGGTTTAGGAGACGAGAGATGAGAGAAGAGGGACAAAGGGAATAAACATCTCTCTGCCATTCAATTGTTTCTGCCCTCGTCTTTCCTCTTTTTCACTACATTTGGAGAACCAGTGCTTATCTTCGGCATCGACCCTGGCAGCCGGATAACAGGATTTGGAGCAATTGAATACACTGGAGAGGGATGCAAACTAAGGGAGTCAGGGCTTATTCGACTATCCCCCCGGCTGCCCTTTCCCCAACGCCTCCAGAAACTTTATCTTGATCTCACCGAGAAGCTAAAACAAAGCGGCCCGGATCAGATAGCGGTGGAGGATATTTTCTGCCGGGAGAATGTGAAGACTGCTTTGAGGATCGGGCAGGCCCGAGGGGTAGTTCTTTTGGCTGCTTCGCAGACAGGGGTACCCATTGCTGAATACTCTCCCCGTGAGGTGAAAATGGCGGTGGTGGGTTCAGGCCGGGCCTCAAAAGGACAGGTCCAATTTATGGTAAAGACTATTCTGGGACTCTCTGAACCTCCCCCCACCGACGCCGCAGACGCCCTGGCTGTAGCGCTATGCCACGCCCATAAGGTGGGAGCGGCAAGGAGCAGATCAAAATAAAAGGAGATATGCAACCGATTCATCGGTTTTTTGGGGAGACATGAAATATCCAAAATCTCCCATCATCAAATCGTTAAAAGCGGTAAGATGCATTAACACGCCTTAGAGTCCCACAAACAAATTTGTGGGCTACCAGAAATGGAATTCTAAATCTGGTTTAACCTTATTTGCCTGACTCCATCGGTCTGATCTATGATCTCCTATTTACAGGGAACACTTGTCTGGAAGGCACCCACTGAGCTCGTCCTTGATGTGGGAGGCATCGGCTATTCTCTCCACATTCCCCTCTCTAGCTACCAGAAGATAGGGAAGGTGGGTACTTCGGTCAAAATCCTGACCTATCTTTCAGTAAAAGAGAACGGCCTGGAACTGTTCGGGTTTGCCACTGCAGAAGAGAAGGAGCTGTTTGAGACGCTTATCGCTGTCTCCGGCATCGGCCCCAGATTGGCCCAGGCCATTCTGTCGGGAATCTCAGTGGAGGAGTTTCGGCGGGCGATAATCCAGGCAGATATGGGGGCGTTGACCGCTATTCCCGGAATTGGCAAAAAGACGGCTCAGCGACTCCTGTTCGAATTGAAAGGCCGCTTTCAGATAGAACAAGAGAAGCTCTCTGATCAGAGTGTCAGAAAAGAAAAGTCCGAAAGAGAAGAGGCAGTTTTGGCCCTTATCTCATTAGGCTACAAACGCACAGCCGCAGAAGAGGCAGTGGCAGAGGTGATGCGAACAGAAGGGACTGAACTCCCGCTGGAAGAGCTGGTTAAAAAGGCGCTGAGGTATATCTAATCGGCCTGATAGAAAGGTATGTTTTGATGGTGGATAAGCCTTAATCCGGGAAAATTAACTTGCAAATTGCAAGATCACTGGAATCGAAATTTAAGAAATCTTTAAGGATTGTCGGACTCCCCCCAAAATTTTGAAATTTAGGCAATCTTTGAACTTTTTGAAATCTCCGGATCTGGGGTAAATTCTCTGGCCACTATGGAGTGCTAACCCATTCACAATTCTCAGGAAACCTTATGCCCCGTCGAATAACCACTCCTGATGTAATCGGTGATGACTCAGAGTTTGACTACTCCTTGCGTCCCAGCAAGTTTGAGGATTTTGTAGGGCAGGAGGGTCTCAAAGAGAACCTGAAGGTATTCATCCAGGCGGCTCTTAAGCGCGGTGAAGCCTTAGACCATGCGCTTTTCTACGGCCCCCCCGGCTTGGGGAAGACAACCTTAGCCTACATTATCGCCCGAGAGATGGGTGTAGGGATCAAGACCACTTCCGGCCCGATCTTGGAGAGACCAGGTGACTTAGTAGGGCTGCTCACAGAGCTGGGACCTGGGGATGTGCTTTTTATCGACGAGATGCACCGCCTCAGCCATGCCGTTGAGGAGTACCTCTATCCGGCAATGGAGGATTTCACCCTGCAGATTATCATCGACAAAGGTCCAGGGGCAAGGTCGGTGAAGCTGAATCTGGAGCGATTTACCCTGATTGGGGCTACTACCCGGGCGGGACTGCTCACCTCCCCTCTGAGGGCCCGCTTCGGGATCACCGGCAGGCTGGACTTCTACACCCCATCCCAACTGGCGGATATCATTAGGCGTTCTGCAAGGATTCTCGACATCCCTATCGATGAAGAGGGAGTTTTGGAGATCGCCTGCAGGTCCCGGGGCACCCCCCGGGTGGCCAACCGCCTGCTCAGACGGGTGCGGGATTTTGCCCAAATCCAGGCCGACGGTGTAGTCACCAGAGAGGTTGCCTGTAGGGCCCTCCAAAGGCTAGAGGTGGACGAAAAAGGCTTGGATGATATGGACAAACGCATCCTTCTCACCATAATTGAGAAATTCGGGGGCGGTCCAGTAGGGCTGAATAACCTCGCCGTCACTGTGGGCGAAGAAGAAGATACCATTGAAGAGGTGTATGAACCTTACCTGATCCAGCAAGGTTACCTGAAACGCACCCCCAGAGGGCGAGAGGCAACTGAACTGGCCTACCAGCACTTCGGAATAAAGCCTAAACGGAAGCAATTGAGTGCCTTATGAGACTGCTGCTCCACATCTGCTGCGCCCCTTGCCTGATGGGGCCTTATCACGATCTGCTCGAAGAAGGCGTAGATGTAAAGGGTTTCTGGTTTAACCCCAACATTCATCCCTTCGGTGAATATGAAAAGCGAAAGCAATCCCTGGAGTCATTCGCCCAACAGGCGGGCTTTGAAGTCATCTGGAAGGATGAGTATCAACTGGAGCAGTTCCTCCGAGGGGTCGTCTTCCGAGAAGACCAGAGGTGCGCTTTTTGTTATCATCTTCGTTTAGCAGAGACGGCGAAATATGCCAAAAGGGGAAAGTTCGACTGTTTCTCCACCACCCTTCTGTTCAGCTCCTACAGCCAACATGAGCTGATTCGGCAGATTGGGCAGCAGATGGCCGCAGACTATGGGGTGGAGTTTTTCTACCAGGACTGGCGGCCCCAGTGGAAAAAGGCACTGGAGTACTCGAAAAAATACGGTCTCTACCGCCAGCAGTACTGTGGGTGTATCTACAGCGAAAAGGAGAGGTACCTGGGGAAGGCAGAAGGATAAGGAAGGGTTGTTATGACATTGAATACTTCTTGGCTATGCGAAAGATAACCCAGATCTCTGTCCAGAAGAGGAATCCTCACCGCAGGTCAATCTTTCTGGACGGCGAGTTTGCCTTCGGCTTAGATGAGCAGATCGTAACTAAATATAACCTTCAGGTTGGCGCTGACTTAGACGATGCCACCCTTCTGCAGATTCTCCAGAAAGAGGAGGCCCTAAAGGCGAAAGAGGCTGCCCTTTGCTACTTGAGCGTTCGTGCCCGCAGCCGCAAAGAGATAGTGGACCGTCTGACCCAGAAAGGTTATGATAAAGATATTGTGGCCCGGGTGGCGGAGGATTTGGAAAGGGTGGGATTGATTAACGACTTAGAATTCTCTCGCGCCTGGGTGAAGGAGCGGCTCCGGGGAAGGCCCAAAGGCCGCCGGATGCTTAAACAAGAGCTGTGGCAGAAAGGCATTGCCAAAGAGGTGGCCGAAAAGGCTATTCAGGAGGCCTTCGAGGAGGTTGATGAGAGACAACTGGCAACAGAGCTACTGAGGAGGCGCCTCGGCCGATACCAGAGCCTGGAGAAGAAGAAGGCAGAAAGGAGAATGGCTGACTTTCTGCTGCGAAGAGGATTCGACTGGGAAGCTGTGAAAGAGGCGCTGACTAGAGTCTGGGAGGAAAAGAAAATAGATGAAAGCTGACGAGATCAGAGAGACATTTTTGGCCTACTTTGAAAGCAAGGGACACAGGAGAGTGCCCAGTTCGCCGGTCATTCCTCAGGACGACCCCACCTTGTTGTTCACCAACGCAGGGATGAATCAGTTCAAATTGGCCCTGTTGGGCAAAGAGAAAAGGGACTACAGCCGAGCCACCTCTTGCCAAAAGTGTATCCGGGCCAGTGGGAAACACAACGACTTAGAAGAGGTGGGCAGGACCGCACGCCACCACACCTTCTTCGAGATGCTGGGCAATTTCTCTTTTGGCGACTATTTCAAAAAAGAGGCCATTGAGTACGCCTGGGAATTTGTGACCGAAGTGCTCAGGCTGCCTACCCAGAGATTGTGGATCTCCATCTATAAGGATGATGACCAGGCATTCGGAATCTGGAACAAGCACATCGGGGTGCCGGCAGAGAGAATAGTCAGGTTGGGAGATGTCCAACAGGGCGATGAGGAGAATTTTTGGAGTATGGGCGACACCGGTCCCTGCGGACCCTGCTCCGAGATACTCTTCGACCAGGGGGAAGAGATGAGCTGTGGACCCCACTGTGGCATAGGTAAATGCAATTGTGACAGGTACCTGGAGCTGTGGAACTTAGTCTTCGTCCAGTTTGATCGTTCACCAGACGGAAACCTGACCCCCCTGCCTCGCCCCAGCATTGACACGGGAATGGGATTGGAGCGGATTGCTGCCGTAATGCAGAAAGTCCACTCTAATTTCCAAACTGATCTGTTTCGCCCCATCATCACCGAGATGGAGGAGATAGTGAGAAGGGGCTACTCTTCTGGTCCGGAGGGGATGCCTTTTCGGGTGATCGCCGACCATGTCCGTGCCCTCACCTTTGCCTTAGCCGACGGAGCCTTGCCCTCCAATGAAGGCCGTGGCTATGTGCTGCGCCGTATCCTCCGACGCGCCTCCCGTTTC
>CAZQSC010000177.1:0-4886 GCA_964595705.1 uncultured bacterium
CCGATGAGATAATCAGTGACGTGATGCATGACCCCAGCGCGATGGAGTTCCTGGAGCTTGTTTCCCGTGACCAGTTGGAACAGGTTATGCAAGAACAGCAATTAGGAGTTTCAGACTTAGTTGACGAACAAACAGCGGTGCAATTGGGGAAGATACTCGGTGTGCATGAGATCCTTACAGGCAAAATAACTCAAATCATCTACGCTCCAGTGAGGACAATCAAAAGGTCAGAGAGGCAAAAATCCAACGTTGTCGTCAGAAAAGAAAAGTATATAGACAGCAACGGCAAGGAGAAGACACGCAAAATCTATGGAGATGTATATGCGTACGTGACGTTTTACACCAAGACAACAGCAGCTTCCATAGTAGGATCCTATAAGATTATTGACGTGAAGACTGCCAGATTGAAGAAGAGCGAGTCTTTTGTTGGGAAGGCCGATTTTAAGTGCAAGTGGGCTACATTTACTGGTGACAAAAGAGCCTTGAGCTGGAAAGCCATAGGGCTTGTCGACAAGAGTGAAAAATTTGCTCCAGTAGAAGAAGAGATGGTTAACCGAGCTGCGCACAAGTTGAGCGCCTCTCTGGCAAAGAGCCTGAAAGAATACGCCCAATAGGAAACATCAGTGCATTGAAGAGATCCGATGGGTAGGGGAGAGATTATCCTACCTCCCCCCTACCCTTTTCTATCGCACCAGGACCATCTTGCGGACCTTAACGAAATCGCCAGCCCTTAATTCGTAGAGGTATATGCCGCTGGCTGTCTTTCTTCCCGCATCATCCGAGCCGTCCCAGACTATGCGGTAAGACCCCGCTGGTTTATTCTCCCTTACCAGAACCTTGATCATCTGTCCTTCCAGGTTATAGACGGTCAGCATCACATAGCAGGCCTTGGGAAGCTGATAGGCGATTACAGTCTGCGGATTGAAGGGGTTTGGGTAGCTCTGGCATAAAGCGAAACCTGCTGGCTGTGTATCCCCTTCTTCCTCTTCCACCCCGGTGATGTACTCTCCAGTGTAATCCAGTCTCACTGTATAGGGAGTTGTCAAAGCCGCTGCACCACTATGCAGTTGCAACAGGTATTGACCAGGGGAATCAATATGAAGCGTATAACTATAGTCGCCTCCTATCATCCAGCCCTCATACAGTGGATTTGCATTCGGGTCGGCAGCAAGGGCGCTTCCACTGTAAAGGTAGATGCGGTCGTAGTCGGCGCTCCAGTTATATATAGATGCCCAGCCCTGGATATTTATCGTCAGATCCCCCGGGGTTAGCGCAGTGAAATAGTACCAATCTTCATCTCCGAAGATATCTGTGCCCTGGGCAAGTGACCGCCACTGAAAGGCCTGGTACTCTTTTCCTGGTTCCAGCGGCTTGGCATCGGCGGCGGTATCATTGGGTTCAAAGGGGTCAGCTACTGGCAGGAAATCGAGCTTCAAGGTGTAGGGATCGGGGCTGTATCCAGCTCCGGAGTGGAGTCGTACATAATAGGTCCCTCCGTAGGAAAGGTTGATCTTTATAGTATCCGGCGACTGAGACATCATCCACGAGTAGTACGGGTCTTCTCCACCTCCCCCAACTGCCTGGCCCGAGGCACCGTATAGATAGAGCCTATCGAAGTCGGCCCCCCAGTTGAGGGTTGCCACCCAACCATTTAGGATTATGCTCATCACCCCTGGCGACGGCACCTCCACCTTGTACCAATCTTCGTCGCCCCATACAGCGGCCGTGGGGGTCTGTCTCCACTGGTAGGCCGACAGCTCTTCTCCGATTGAGATCTGGGTCGCTAAATCCAGGCTATCGTTCAGCTCGTGAGGATCTTCTGCTTCTGTGAACGAAACAGAGATAGTGTAGTTCTGTTGAGACACACCTTCAGGCCAGTCATAGATTGCACCTGAGTGGAGATCTATGTAATAGGTGCCGGCCTGCCCGACCCGAGTAGTCACAACCGCCGGGTCTTCATGCATCATATGGGAGAGAAACGGATCGGTCTCAGAGCCGAAATTCCCTATTTCTACCGGTTGCCCTGCTGAATTGTATACATAGAGCCGGTCAAAGTCCATCCCCCAATTCAGGGTAGCTAACCAACCTGACAGGGTGATTGTCAGGACGCCAGGTGTGGGCAGAACAACCTCGTAGCGCACTGTGCCCGACGGTGCCATTGTCCCGGCCACAGGAGTGTCCAACGGAAGAGGAACTGCCTGACTGAAACCGCTCTGGGCCGAGATGAGAAGACTGAAAACCGCCACACCAGCGAGAGCCACAGCGATCTTTATTTTGCCCCATTTTGATCTTTTCATCACCGATTCCTCCTTTTGCCATTAAGGTTGACCCGTTCGTAAAAAGTCCTGAATGCTCCCTCTCCCTTGGAGGGAGAGGGCCGAGTGAGGGTGAAAGCCTCAATATTTCAAATAGTTCTTTTATCCCCTCATCCTTCCCTCTCCCCATCGGGGAGAGGGAAAAATACCACTTTTTACGAGAGGATCAAGGTTGACGGTTAGTGGGTAAACATATGTTGGCGAGCTTATGTCACTTTGTATCAGAACCGTTCGAATTTTTCGCGAAAGCCTAATAATCAAGATACTACCAGAGCTGCCCGAAGTCAAGAGTTTTTTGGGGAAGCAGGGAGGAATTCACATAATGTGTCGCGATGAACCCGCTGCTGTTTCTGCTTGACTTTTGTTGCTTTTTCCCTTAAATTGAGACGGAAAGGATAATTTTAGTATGGAAACCGAATATAAAGGTAACCATATCCGTCTGAATTGGGAAAGGTTAACTCAATGTTCCAGAGAGTATTCACTCAAGAGGTTTTCATAGGCAACGGGCTTAAAATTTATGCCCAGTCTTTGAAGGCATTCAATGCGAAGCCCTATCGGTATGAGGCGAAGTTTCGCTAATGTAAGGAGGAAAAGGCGATGTTAAGGCGATTAGTCATAGTTTTTCTGTTTTTAGTCTCTGGCATCGGGTGTGCTTCTCAGAGGCCGGCAACGGTAACATCACCAAGCCCCAGACCCCGGTGGGTGGACACACCGCCGAGCAGCCCGGAGTTTTTCTACGGTGTGGGCGCTGCCCCAGCTACAGGGTATCCCGCTGAAGACCGCCAGAAGGCAGATTACGCCGCCAGAGTAGACATAGCCTCCCAGCTTAAGATCAAGATGAGCTCAGTTGTCGCAGACCTGATGCAATACAAACAGACCTCGGCCGGAAAGAAGACCCGCGAGGAGTATTCAGCACAATATTCGCAGAAGATATCCGCAATAGTGGATACAACTGCCCTGGAGGGCTCAAAGATCGTCCAAAGGTGGCACGACCCACAGACTGATACCTACTACTCGCTGGCCTCGATGTCCAGGTTGGAGTTCAGAGCGAGAATCAAAAAACAGATCGAAAATGCCCAGAAGCTGGCCCGGGACCAATATCGCTACGCCTCTGAGGCACAGAGAGCAGGCAATATCACCGCTGCCTTAAGATACTATGCCAATGCCCTGAACGAACTTGAGGTATTGCAGGATATCCCTTTTGAAGTGGACTTAGATGGGGATGGGACAAAGGAGTATTTCCGACCAGAGGTGAAGAGAAGGATAGAAGGGATAGTCTCAGAGCTTCGGATTTTGACTATAAACAACAACCAAAAAGGGAAGCTTGGCAAGCCCCTGCCTAGGCCTTTGGTCGCAAGGGTGCTCTACAGAGGGCTTCCGGTGAAGGATATGCCCCTTGTTTTTATCTTTGTGCGAGGCCAGGGGCAATTGGATGAGAAAGCAGAGACGAACTCCGAGGGAGAGGCAAGCTCGAAGGTCTACCGACTGGAATCTGTCGGGACTGATGTGGTGGAGGCAAGGGCGGAGCTGGCGGAGATAATGGGTGCCCGGGTGATCGAGGCTCTGAAGGGGGTGGAAGCTCCCAGAGGAAGGTTCACTTTTTCGGCTGAGGCGGTCAAGGTTGTGGTGAGGATCTCTGAAGAGAATCTGGGGGTTCGGGTGCTCGACTCCTTTGTGGAGGCGGCGATTGTGGCCGAGTTGACCCGGGCGGGGTTTGCGGTGGTTTCGCCGGAAGAGGCCAGGAGGTGGTTTTCTTTAACTGGTGTCCAGCAGGCAATGGGAGGAGACTACCAGGCTGTCCAGGGGGCGGGCAAGAGGTTGGGGGCCGATGTGGTAATTGTGGGCAGGGCCAGCACAATCTTCTCCAGCCAGGCGCTGGGGACGGCCAAGTGCTGCTATGCCCGAGCCACGGTGAGGGCCATTGACACCAGCTCGGGTGAGGTTTTGGCTGCTGCGGATTTAAGTCAGGTGAAGGGATTTGCTAACACCGCCCAGAAGGCGGGGCTGAAGGCCTTAAGGGAGGTCAGCGCCCGTATCGCCCCGGAGATTGTAGGACCACTGCAGCCGTGAGGGAATTGAAAAGATACAGGTGTGTACCTTTACCCTGGAGGAACAAGGTATACCCTCTGTCCTTAAGCGGCTGCTATTTTGGAGGTTAAGTAGAATTGCACAGGCCTAAGCCCGCGGCTGCAATGGGAATGCATGTGCTTAAAATGACATCTTATGATAAAGACGAAAGGAGTATGTTTATGTCTGAAGTGAATGTCTCTGTAAAACTGCCCAAAGAGTTGCTGAAACTAACCCGGCAAGAAGAGAGGGAATTACCAGGACAGCTTAGGACGGTTTACGTCATAGAACTCGTTCGGGAGGGCAGGTTACCTTTTGGTAAGGCTGCAGAAATCCTTAAGATGAACAAGGCGGAGTTTCTCGCTTTGTGCAGTGCTCACAAAGTCTCTGTCTTTCAATTCACTGATGAGGAACTCAAAGAGGAACTGCGGCCGTTATGAGCAAAGTCATTGCCAACAGTACGCCACTGATTAACCTGGCTAAGATCGGACGCTTTGAGCTGCT
>CAZQSC010000178.1:0-4859 GCA_964595705.1 uncultured bacterium
GTCGATGGCTAAATCATTGACATCAGCACAGGCAATGCCCTTACACGCGGGAAACCAGGAGTTTCCTCCGTCGGTAGATTTGAACACACTGCCGTCGTAGCTGTTTACATAGACGATTTCAGGATCACGGGGGTCAACAGCCATGCCGATGGGTATTCCTAAGATATATCCCGGGCAATTGAAACCGAGATCTTGCCAGGTTCGGCCACGGTCTTTTGATCGCCAGATAGTGCCATCGCCTCCAGCATAGACAGTATTAGAATCTGATGGGGCAACAACCACTGTTGTCATAGGCCAATCCCGGGACAGAACTTCCGTCCAGGTGTTTCCGCCATCAGAGGTCTTATAGATCGCTCCATCCACTTTGCCCCAAGGGGGTTCCCTTCCGGCTGCGGCGAAGAGGGTCATACTGTTTGAAGGATCCCTATCCAAGAAGCCCAGTACCGGTTTATCGATTCCGTTATTGATCTTAAACCAGGTTTCACCTCCATCGGTGCTTTTGAACGCTCCCTCCAGGGCAGGACTTTTTCGATCGAATATTCCGGTAGTAGCGTATAGGATATTTGGGTTGGTGGGGTCCATATCGATGGGCCGGAAGAGATTATCTGCCTGGAGCACTCTCCTCCAATGGTCTCCCCCATCTGTACTTTTGTAGATAACGCCCACCGATTTTGTCTCGCCATCGAAGGTATCTTCTATCTCCCCAGAAACGAAGACAACATCAGAGTTGGTGGGATCGATGGCAAAATCACGAAAGGTGAGCACTGCCTCTTCACTGAACCCTTCGGTTGTTATTCCTTCTGTTTTCATCTCCCAACTCTCGCCCCCATCGGTGGATTTAAACACTCCCTTTATCCTCAGTGTCCCAGCCCACAGTATATCGGGATTCGAAGGGTCGATAGTCAGGCAGAAGATAGGTATACGGTCTCCTGAGGCCCCTGTTCTGACAGTGATTCCGTTGTTTATCTCTCGCCAACTTTCACCGCCGTCGGTGCTCTTCAGAACCCCGGCGAAGGTGTCCGTCACGTAAAGTATGTCCGGATTTGTGGGGTCGATTCTAATGTCGTACCCCAAACCTCCATAAGGTCCGCCGGTCTTTTGCCATCTTATTCCGGGTGGCAGCGGAGGCTCTCCCATAACTATCAAATTATCAAAATGGGTATGGCCAAAGGTCTCTAATCCGATGGTACCCTGAAGAACAGGGTCGTTATCCGTATAGTCTATCTTTAACAGACCATCTGCATAGATCTTGATGTTATCATCGATGCCCTGAATCTTTATTGTATGCCAGCTTTGATAGTTGAAGGAGACCCCAGCATTTTGTAAGGTATGCGGCGACAATCCGTCATTAATCTCCTTTTGCAAACTTAAATTGTTGACGCCTATGTTAATGATATACGTTCCCTGGGAGGTGTGTCGGAAGTATAGATTTGCATTATCTTGTATTAATTTAATTTTGACTTCACAGCTGTAATTCTTCCAATAGCCTCCTTCACCATACCGTGTCCAACACGCTCCTTCACCGCTGAGGACATTATTTCCAGCATCATTCTCTATAGCCCAGCCACAGTTCAACTTCCATCCATCAGCCACGCCGTCCTCGAAATCCTCCTGGAGGAAGAGTGTCCAGTTTGTCTGAGTCCCAGCGGGTTGCGGCAAAAGCGCCAACAAAGACAGGCTCAAACCCAAGAACTGTAAGGTTCTTGAACGAAATGAGATCCTTGTGGCGAACATAAAGCATCCCCCCTTAAGGGCGTTATTTCTTTTTTGCCAAATAATTTTGAGCCAAGTTCTGTATTTGTTCATCGCGCCTTTGTGAGAGTAAGGTATATTGAAATATAAGTGTGAAGGATACAAAAAATATTAAGATTCCGCCAAATCCACCAATAATATTTGCTATCATTACAGTTGTTGACTCCCCGGGAATTGCGGTTAAAGTTAGCCCAACAGTGATCGCTTTGTAAATAGATTTAAGTAATAGAGCCGAGACGTTCAAAAGACTTAATCCAAGTAAGAAAGTGAATTTTATGACATTATTTTTCTTTAAAAGTGAGAAAATATCGTTTATCAATGAGGTTTTTTGACCTAAGAGTCGTTTTGAGGTGATAGTTCCCCAAAGTTTCTTTGTTTCTCCCTTTTTGTAGATTTCATCTTCTCCGTTTATTTTCTTAACATCCCTCTTTTCTTGAACTTGACCGGGCAAATTTTTCGTTATTTCACCTGCCACATCTTCTTCCAACAATATTGAGAGAGCTTTACGACTATCCGCACTATCCATATCAGTTTCTTTTGCAATATTTCGTAGTAATTTATCGATCAGAACATCGAATTTCTCATCCTCTAATGTTTGGGCAATAAGTGTTCTGATATCGGTACCGGCCTTGCCTTCTACACTTATTCTTTGCATTATACTATCTATGAAGGCTTCTCGGAATACATCGTAGTTCGACTTTTTCAGTATCTCTTTGCCCTTGATACCAATACTCATATCATACTCCTATAGAGATTAAACATCTTATAAAATTTCCCCCTTTTATATCTGTCAGATTTTCTTCTCATAAATCCGATATTTCTTGTACAATTTTCCACCCACAGCTTCGTCGAAGCGATTGATCAAATCGTTATCCTCTAAATTCCAGGACATTTCGCACCACTGGTAACCCAGTCTTGCACCTGCCTTCTCATAAATGGCGGCACCCAATGTGGGTCGGCTCGATAAATTTGCCAGGGCAAACGGATAAATCGGCGCAGAGCTTTCTTGCTTTCAACCCTATGCATTTCACAATCATAAGAAGCCATATTATTTCTCCATTCCACGAATTTATTCCTGGGCCTAAAAAGCTTCACTGAAGTATATCGGGCAACTCACTCAGGCTTGCGATCTGGGCATCTGGTGTGACCTCCTCGCCGCAGTCACCTCCCGGGCGATTTATCCAAATTCCTCTGAGGCCGGCTTGCTGTGCCCCCTTGATGTCTCGAGTAAGACTGTTTCCCACCATCACCGCCATCTTAGAGGAGACAGCGAGTTTATCCAGAGCCAGTTCGAAGATCCGGGGATCAGGCTTCCCGACGCCCACTTCTCCGGAAATAATGACCGCATCGAAGTATTGTACCAGCTTGGCTCCTTGGATCTTTTCGTGCTGTAGGTCAGGTACCCCGTTGGTGACGAGGGCCAACCGGTAGGCTCCCTGAAGCTCTTTCAGGGTAGTCTCTACATCGGGAAACGCGATATGGCGGGCACGTCGCTCGCGTGGAAAGGTGGCGGCCAACTGCTCGGCGAAGGGCAAATCGCGTACGCCCTGGCTAGCAAGGGCGCGGGACCATGCTTCACGCCGATAGGTGGGTGCCCATGCACGGAGGGCCTTCAGGTTCGGATCATCACCTAAGAAGCGAGCCCACAGACCTTCCCAGGAACTTATCCCGATGGCACGGCAGTAGGTAATGGTGGGAGATGCACGCCACAACTGACCAGCATGGTGACGTACCGCTTGATAGAGCGCCTCTGGGGCGATGCCATATTGTTCACGGGCGCGCTCACACGTCGCAAGAAAGGCTGCCTCCGCAGAGGCTTCCTCCACTACAAGCGTATCATCGAGATCGAAGAGAATAGCCTTTGTTGCCATAGATCATACCTTTCGCTATCGTGTAATGAGTCTTCTTCTGCTTTAGGTTAATGGGATCAGCCTTCCGCAGATTCGAGCCTGGGGGAGGGGACAATTACTCTTCCCCAAAACAATCGACCCAAATGGGACTTGACCAAGCTTTGTCACCGTCACTCTCGATCACTTTGACAAAATAGTAGTGCTTGCCCTTTTGTGCAGGAATGATCAAATCCATCAAGTAGCTATTTTTGTCAGGCGCAGCCTTCAGCCTGGGATTGCCGTTTTCGTATAAAATTACTTCCTTGATGTTATCTCCAAGATCCGGATCCCACAGCTTGATTCTGACAGCAAGATCATCCTTGCTGGTTAAAGAGCTTCCCATAATGTGGCCATTGATCTCGAAAAGGAGTTGCAGATTCCTGTCCCAGGTGGAATAGGTTCGGCATTTTCTCAGGGCGGCTAAAATCTGTGCTTTGGTCAACTGAGTGGCAAGGGCCACAGTGCAGTGTGGACCTTCTCCCCAAGTGGCATCATGGGTATCCTGTGAACCGTCGGCGCCGATGTGCCAACCCTGGTTTAAGGCCTCGATATATTCGGCCTCCTCTTCTTCGCTTCTCACCTCCATCAAGCTCATAACCATATCGCCAACAAAGGAGTAGGCGAAATCGTTAAAACACGTGCCGCCGGGATGATTGAATTTAGCAACCCCACCGCTCTTTTGAATCTCTCGATAGAAAATATCTGGCTCTGAGGAGAGGAAACAGGTCTCCACCTCAAAGACATTAGCATGGCCGATGAGTTTCGTCCACTCAAAGCCGGCGATGGCGATAAATTGCCCTTCCTTGGTAAACCTCCTCGCCTGTTTTCTTGTGGCCTCGTACTCAGCAAATGTGAGACTACCGTCGTGGTCGGTCAGGGCAAAGAAGTCCAGTTTGGCTACATCGCGGGCGTGTTTGTAGGCATCGGCAGCTTCTTCATACTCAGGCTCACACCGATGATCCCCCAGACTGCATCTCCAGAGTGAAATACCAGCCGTTCGATTTTCCGTTTCGGGGAAGGGTTCACAAATCTGCTCACATAAACCCCTACAGGGACTCCCATCTTTATCTCGCCAAACCATCCCACCTGCCCGTTTTCCAAAGGACGGGGAACCCACCAATTGACCACATCTTTGCCGACGACCACCGGGATAATTTCCGCCGGACCTCTTTCATGATTGATTGTCTCGTAAAAAGTCGCATTTCCCCTCCCCTGTGG
>CAZQSC010000179.1:0-4767 GCA_964595705.1 uncultured bacterium
TATGTCAACAGCACCCCAGGTGGGGATCTCCGCCTGTTTTGCCCGTTTCATCCTCAGAAGCGAAGGAAGACGAGGTTGGTTGATGTCTTTAACCACTGTGAGCAGGGCAGGCAAGGGGCTTTTTACCACCTGAACCCCGTTCTCCAGCAGCCGTTCTACTTCAATCCTTCTTGACTCCCAATCGATTTTCTTAACCTTACAGACATACGTTAGTTGAGAGATGCCAAGTCTGTGGGCCACCCCCGGTCCTACCTGACCGGTATCACCGTCCATGGCCTGTCGGCCGCAAAAGATAAGGTCCACAGGACTAAGTTTTTTTATAGCCATAGAGAGAGTGTAGGAGGTTGCCAGGGTATCCGAACCGGCGAAGGCTCTGTCAGTCACCAACACCGCCTGGTCGGCTCCCATAGCCAGTGCCGTCCTTAAGGCTCCAGCCGCCTGAGGTGGCCCCATAGTGAGCACCGTCACTTTGCCTCCGAATCGTTCCCTGGTAAGCAAGGCCTCCTCAATGGCATACTCATCAAAGGGGTTTATAATACTGGAAACCCCTTCCCTCACCATGGTGTTTGTCTCCGGATCGAACCGCACATCCGTGGTCTCGGGTACCTGTTTAATGCATACTACTGCGTGCAATTGTCCCTCCTTTTTTGACAAATTGGTTCTATGGTCAATCGCAGGTTTTAGGTAAGAATTAACTAAAAAATCGCTCAAAAAGCAACCCTTTTTTATCTACAAGGGAGATAACAAAAGGGCCACCGGCTGGGCAGCCGATGGCTCTTTTTGAGAAACAAGGAGGAAAAGAAACCACTACGGCTTCTTCTCTAATTTTTCCACTATCTTGGTCAGAGCATCGATCTTTCGATTTAATTCGGCGATCTGTTCGCTCTGGCGGTGCATAAACTGGGGCATCAGTTCCTTCACCCGTTCGTCGATTTTCTCTTTGAGCTCTGTAGTCTTCTTCTCCGCCCTGTCAAGGGTTTCCTTCACCAATTTAGCCCCTTCATCCTTAGGCTGTTCGCCCCTTTTAATCAGCTCATCGAAGAATTTCTCGCCCTTTTCCCGACTGAGGTCCAGGGCACCAATGCCTGCCAGCATCGCCTTTTTGACTGCCTCTAACATCTCTGCACCCCCTTTCTGGATCAATCTTCTCAACAGTTCCAGCGAGGTAGCCTCTCGTTGCCATCCTTTTGTCTGGCTTGCCAATATCTGCGAGAACGTGTGAGCAGTAATATCTTCGCCAGTTCTGTTGTCGAGCACTTGGACTTCAACACCGTTTTTCACCAGGGCAGCCAGATCATTCAGTGTGATCGTCCGTCTCTGTTCAGTGTCATAAAGTCTACGATTAACATACCTCTTGATTATCCTTGCCATTGTTTTCCCCTGTCTTGATATCAATATAGTGCACTGCACCAAAAATGTCAAGAAAAAAATAGCCTTTTTTTTCAGTTTTCTTCTCGAAATGCCTGGATAACCTCAGCAGCCGTTTGACAGTGCAAGAGTTTCTCTCTGAACGAATCCTTTTTTAAAAGTCGGGAAAGCTGTGCCAGAGCTATGAGATAAGATGCGGTGTCCCTCTCCGGAGTGACTAACAGGAAGATTAAATAGACGGGCTTTCCGTCTAAGGCGCCGAAATCAACTCCGTGGTCAATCCGGGCAAAAACGATAACCACCCTGTCTACCACTTCGGTTCTTCCATGAGGGATAGCCACCCCTCGACCAAAGCCGGTAGAGGCAACCTTCTCTCTTTCTAAAATAATCTTCAATAGTTCCTGTTTATCATTGACTCTGCCGGTTTGAACAAGCTTGTTCACCATAGCTTCTAAAAGCTCCTCTTTTGAATCACATCTCTTCTTCAACAAAATAAGGTTTTCGTCCAGCAATTCTGCTAATACCAACGAGGAGTCCTCCTGCAAGTTAACGTTACTCCCACTCGATAGTTCCTGGTGGTTTATGGGTGACATCATAAAAAACAGCCTCTATGCCCTTGATTCTCACAATAAGCTCGGCTATCCGGCGGAGAACTTCGTTGGGAATTTCGGCAAAACGGGCAGTCATCGCATCGGCAGAACAGACCGGGCGAAGCACAATACTCTCTTTCTTACCATCAGAGGAAAGAGGTATCAGTATTACAGGCATTTGCCAAATGCCCCTGTATAAGTTCTCCTTATATAATTGCTCTGTAGCCACAAAATCGGCCTGGCGCAGCAAATTAAGTCTCTCCCTAGTCAAATAGCAACCTTTCACCACCAGTCTGGACAATCTGGCTGGTGTAACCAGGTGGACAACCCGATTAACCTCAGGAATGCTGTTAGTTATCTGAGTGGAGACTTTTTCCAGGGTTGTCCAATCCGCTTCGCCGATAAGGGCCACAGGATTGGTGTAGGTTCTGGAGTCACCTTGTACCCCTACGGTTCTTATTGGCAGAAGTCGGGCCTCCAGTTGAAATCCTCTCGCGATGGACTCAACCTCCTGTTCGATCTTTCTCCACCCTGAGAAGTACTCTTCGCCCTTAGCACATAAAGCGCGCACTGCAAGCCCAGGACCAGGGAAAGGATGCCGCCAGAGTAGATCGGCAGGAAGCCCTAACTGAAGCCCTACCTCTCGAACCTCATCTTTGTATAAAGATGCCAGGGGTTCGATGACTCTACCCTGGGCAATAAGTTCCTGCACCACTTCCACCCGGTTATGATGGGTTTTAATCCGATCTGCCTGTTCAGTTCCACCGGACTCAATGGTATCCGGATAGATGGTCCCCTGCCCCAACATCCACTGGTCTTCATCGAGACCAAGCTCGCTCAGTGTCCTGTTCTGAACCCGAATAAATACTTCGCCGATAGTCTTTCTTTTTTCCTCAGGATCTGTCTGGCCTTTGACAGCTTGGAGGAACTGCTCTGAGGCATCTACCACTGTGAGTCTTCCGAAACGGCTCAGGTATTGACTAACCTGGGCCACTTCGCCTTTTCGCATAAAACCGTTATCAATTAACAATCCATAAATCCTCTCTGGCCCCAGAGCCTTGTTCAACAGGACGAAGGCCACACTGGAGTCAACTCCTCCGGATACTAATAGAAATACATTGCGTCCTCCCACCTGCTCCCTAATCTGTTTGATCGCCAGCTCCACATACCCTTTTGTTGTCCAGGTTCGCTCACAGCCACATTCAGTAATAAATGTCTCCAATATCTTCATCCCACAGGGTGTGTGAGTCACCTCTGGGTGGAACTGCAGTCCATAAATCTTTTGTGACAGCTCTGCCATTGCTGCAATCGGGCAGTCTGCTGTCTGTCCCAGAAGGGTGAATCCTGGCGGCAGTTTGCAGACCGTATCCCCATGACTCATCCACACCTCTTCGACTCCTCCCAGGGTTTTAAATATACCCTGGTTAGATTTAATCTGAAGTTTTGCTACGCCGTATTCTTTTCTGCTTCCAGGGCGTACTTGGCCACCGAAGTGTAGTGCTAAAAGCTGATGCCCGTAGCATATCCCCAATATGGGAATGCCTAAGCTGAAGATGTCGGGATTGTAGCTGGGCTGCTGGGGAGCATAGACACTGGCCGGCCCCCCGGAGAGAATTATCCCCCTGACACCGGCCAGTTGCTCCCTCGGGATATCAGGGGGACGGATTTCACTGTAAACCCCCAATCGTCTTATCCGGTTAGCGATGAGGTGGGTATATTGGCCGCCAAAATCTAATACTACAATACAGGGTCTCATAGTTCTTCCAATTCTAATTCTTGTAATTGCGACAGCACATATTTTCGGATCTCCGACGCCTCAGGCAAGGGAGCAGCAAATTTGCCGCCTTCGAGTAAAAAATGCGACAGACAGTGGAAACTGCCTCCGCACCGGCACTGTTGGGGTGAAGCCGAGACAAAGGCCACTTCTCTTTTGCCGCAGCGGTCACATTGATAAACTCTTTTTACCCCCGAACGCTTGCCTTTTTTGGCTATAGGCCTGCCCTCTATCTCCACGATATCCAGACTGAAATTGATCACCGGGGCGTTAGACAGGGCAGTGCCCACACCGTAGGCATCGACCACCGGATTGAGTTGAGCTATCTTATATTCGTCCAGTCCACCGCTTACAAGAATCTTTACCTGCTTGAACCCTCGAATGTCAAGCTCCCAGCGCACTTCTTCCAACAGCCCTAGAAAGTCGCCTCGTCTGGTTTTAGGGGTGTCAAATCTCACCGCATAAAGACTTTCCAGCCCCTCAGCCACCCTCAGGGCTTCGAACTTCTCGTCACTAAAGGTATCGATAAGGGCCACCCTTTTTATCGCTTTGTCCACAACCCTGTCAAATGCCCGGGTAGCTTCCAAGGTGTCTCCCACTAAAAGGATCAGCGAATGGGGAACAGTTCCTGAGGGTTCCAGGCCAAGAGCCTCAGCGCTTTTCACCACTGCTACTCCATCACAGCCTCCGATGTAGGCGCTTCGGTCGATCATTGGGGCCAGGGCCGGATGCATTCTCCTGGCTCCAAAGCTCAAGATAGTCCTCTCTCCTGCCGCTATCCGACATCGAGCCGCCTTGGTGGCAACTCCACTGGCCTGACACAAAAGTCCCAATAGGGCGGTCTCATAGATGGCGAAGTCAAGATACTTGCCCCGAATAGTGAGCACTGGCTCCTCCGGATAAAAAATGGTGCCTTCGGGAAGACCCTCTATATCTACCGGCATTCCCTGAAACAGTTCAGTCACCTCTTCGACCCCAGCTAAGACAGCGAAGTTATACCTCTCAGGCAGTTCAGCTGCTCTGACCTCGGCAGCT
>CAZQSC010000180.1:0-4728 GCA_964595705.1 uncultured bacterium
GATCGCCATAAGCAGCTTTTTGTGGTCGATGCGATCGGTAGGATGGAGCTTTACTCGGAGAAATTTCGCCAGACAGTGCTGCAGGCCCTGGGCAGCCCCAAACCGGTGCTGGGTTTATTCAAAACCGACAAGAAGGTTTCCTTGATCAAATACGTCGCCGTAAGGATGTGCTCGTGTTGGCGGTCACTGGCAAAAACAGAGACAGCCTTCTCTCTCCCTGCTTTGCCCGTGCTAAATTGGAAGGCTGAACCTTGACCGAAGATTTTCCTTGACATAGAAGATATTATGTGTTATATTTAAAGGGTAATTCTAATCGCCATGCGTACCGTAACGATCTCAATCTGTGCAATCAGTGTGATTCTGGAGATAGCAAAATAATGCTGTGGTCTCCAGCCATTCTGCGACAAGAATTCTTGCCGCGTAATCTCAAAAAGGGGGAATAGAAGATGAGAAAAGTTGATTTCCCAGAAGCGGAAGGGATGTCAGGGTTCTGGGAGGAATTGATGGGCAGAGGAGGGCTGCGATTGGGCCGCCGGGGGAGGTATTATCTTCTCGGTATGGTAATTTTGATCTGGCTGCTTACCGGCATCTACATCGTGCACCCAGGGCAAGAAGGGGTGGTCAGAAGGTTCGGCAAAAAGATTACGACCCACGGTCCTGGAATCCACTATCACCTGCCCTGGCCTGTGGAGAGGGTGGATAAACCCAAGGTAGAGGAAATAAAAAGAATAGAAATAGGTTTTAGGACCACCTATCCAGGTCCGCCTGCCAGATACAGACCCATTCTCCAAGAGTCTTTGATGCTCACCGGAGATGAGAATATCGTTGACTGCTGGGTGATAGTCCAGTACAGGATAAAGGACGCCTCAGCCTATCTGTTCAACGTTAAGGATGTTGAACAGACACTCAAGGACGCTTCCGAAGTTGCTCTGAGACAGGTCGTTGGTGATCACACGATCGATGATGTCATGATAGCAGCGAGGTTTAAGGTCGAGGAGGACACCCGACAGGTGCTGCAAAGGGTAATGGATGGGTATGAGTCAGGCGTTCTGATAACCGCTGTAAAACTACAGGAGGTCCACCCCCCTGAGCAGGTAAGGGATGCCTTCGACAATGTGGTCAGAGCCAAGGAGGACAAAGATAAGATTATCAACCAAGCCAAGGGATACTCTGAAGATATAATTCCAAAGGCCAGGGGCAAAGCAGAGAGGTTGCTAAGAGAGGCAGAGGCCTACAAGGAGCAAAGGATCAAACGGGCCGAAGGGGATGCCAGGAAGTTCCTGCTGGTTCTGAGGGAATACCGAAAGGCGAAGAGCTTAACCGAAAAGAGGCTTTACCTGGAGACAATGGAGGAGATCCTGCCCGGTCTTCAGAAGTACATCGTCAGCACTGAAAAGGGCGGCCTGTTGAACATCCTTCAACTGAAACAGAACCTAACCACTCTGCCTAAGGCGGTGAAAGGAGAGAAAAAATGAACAAAAAGAGGATCGGCACCATAATTGTGGCGATCGTTGCCCTCATAGTCTTAAATTCCTTGCTTTTCACTATAGATGAGACCGAACAGGCGATCGTCATCCAGATGGGCAGGTATATGAGAACCGTCAAGGAGCCTGGTCTCCATGTTAAGGTTCCATTTTTCCAGAACGTACAGAAGTATGAGGACAGAATATTGGAGTACGATGCTGCTGTTGCCAGGGTTCTCACCAAAGACAAGAAGCATCTGGTCGTTGACAATTATGCCCGCTGGAGGATCAAAGATCCGCTCAAGTTCTATCAAACGGTGAGGAATGTGATCGGGGCCAGAAGCAGGGTAGATGATATCGTCTTCTCCGAGTTGAGAGGAGAATTAGCCTTGCATAATCTATCTGACATAATCTCTATTCGTCGAGAACAGATAATGGACAAGGTGGCCCAGAAATCTAACCGTAAGGCCCAGCAGTTTGGGATTGAAGTAATAGATGTGAGGATAAAGCGGGCCGACCTGCCAAAAGAGGTCGCCCACAGTGTCTATGAGAGGATGCGGGCCGAAAGGGAGCGAATTGCCAAGAAGTATCGCTCAGAAGGAGAGGAGGCGGCAGTTAAGATCAGGGCACAAACTGACAAGGAGAGAACAGTTATACTGGCGGAAGCTTACAAGAAGGCAGAGCAGATCAAGGGTGCGGGCGATGCTAAGGCGATAAAGATCTATGCAGCGGCTTTCCAGAGAGACCCTCGGTTCTATGAGTTCATGCGCAGCTTAGAGGCTTATAAAAAGACGATTGACAAGAATACCGTGATCGTTCTACCGCCGGATATGGAGTTTCTTAAGCACCTTCGAATGGGTAGATGAGTCTAAGAAGTTTGTTAGAACTACAGGCGTTACGGGCAATGGAAGCAGAGGAGAGAACGGATTGTCCAAACAGCCGTGCTAAACCAAGCACGGCTGTTTCAACTTGACAACCCCCGGTAAAGGCAATATATTTAAGAAAATCAAGGGGCCGGAGTCCTGTAAGAAGTCTTCAACGTTGATTCCAAGAAGATATTCTTTAAAATAACTATGTTTTTTATTTTTCTCTGAAATAGATTTTAGACTTTTTATCTAAGGAGACAGTTAATTACAACTCCAGGGCAAAACAGATGAAGGTTACTAAAACTGAACCAAATAGCATAGCAGAGACTCTCGGTATAAAACCTGGCGACAAGATAGTGGAGATTAACGGCCAGCCTCTGGTTGACATCATCGACTACAAGTACCTCATCTGCGAGGAATATTTGCGACTCAAGCTCTGGCGGAAAGGTAACCTTCTCGAATTCTCCCTGAGGAAAGCTGAGGATGAGGAGCTGGGAATAGAATTTGAGCCGATGACCATCCGCAGATGTAACAATCGCTGTATCTTTTGTTTCGTCGACCAACTTCCTCCAGGGATGCGTCCCCCTCTGTATATTAAGGATGAGGATTATCGACTCTCTTTCCTTCATGGAGCTTATATAACCCTGACCGCCATCGCGAATGAAGATTTGAGCCGGATCGTGAGACAAAAGCTCAGTCCCCTGTACATCTCTGTGCATTCCACTGAGCCTCAAATCAGAAGCTGGATGTTGTCCAATCCCCATGCCGGAGATATATTGGAAAAGATTGCCTTCCTCTCAAGAGGAGGAATTCAGATGCATTGTCAGATTGTTCTCTGCCCAGGGATCAATGACGGCACGCATCTACAGAGAACAATTGCCGATTTGAGTCGATTCTTTCCCCAGGTGAGCTCGGTTTCCATTGTTCCGGTGGGGTTGACTAAGTATAGAAAAACCCTGCCACCACTGGTATCTGTGGACAGCAGAATGGCAAAGGACCTGGTCGCCAAGATCTCCCATTGGCAGGAGCAATTCAGAAGGCGGCTGGGAAGAAGATTGGTGTACCTCTCCGATGAATTCTATCTTCATGCTGATCTGCCTGTCCCTCCGGCCAGGTGCTATGAGGAGTTCCCCCAGATTGAGAATGGTGTGGGGCTAGCCAGGATGTTTCTTGACCACTTTTCTGCCCAGCTGCCACATCTGCCGCAGAGACTCTCCACACCGCATAGATTTATTCTGGTAACTGGGGTATTAGCCTCAGTGTTTATGAGAAAAATCACCCATCAACTGAATCGGGTGGAAAACCTCACAGCCGAGCTGGTAGTGGTGAAGAACAGATTCTTCGGCGACAGTGTCACCGTCTCTGGCCTGCTGACTGCTAGAGATATTCTCTGTTCACTTAGAGAAACAGACCTTACCGGGGCAACCGTATTGCTGCCGCCCAATTGCGTCAACACTGACGGCGTGTTCTTAGATGATATGAGTCCAGTCCAGATAGAAGAAAAACTGGGAGTGAGGGTGAAAGTGGCCAGCTACGATTTGATAAAAACCATTCTGAGAGAAGAGAGAAGAAAGACGAAAAGGGGTGTTTCATTAGCTTCTTAAATCTAACCCGTTAGAGTTTCTTCTCTCATCTTTTTCTATAGGAGGGCCGAATGTGCGTAAGCCGATGGTTGTTATAATTGGACGGCCGAATGTGGGGAAATCCTCGCTTTTTAATCGCGTCATTGGAAAAAGGAAAGCGATAGTCGATGACCTCCCTGGTGTAACTCGGGACCGAAACTGTGATGAAGTCCAGTGGAGGGGATATCAATTTATTCTTGTTGACACAGGGGGTTACCTGCCCCAAGGCTCTGAAAGGATGGAAACCTTGGTCAAAGGGCAGGTGGAGGTAGCAACCCAGCAGGCAGATCTGCTTCTTTTTCTGGTAGATGCCTCCACTGGGATATTAGATCTTGACTTAGAAATTGCAGACATTATCCGAAAATCGGAGAAGAAGAGACTGCTGGTGGTGAACAAAGTTGACACCGAATGCCAAGAGGTTCAGGTGCCACAATTTTATCGCCTTGGCCTGGGAGACCCTGTCCCTGTCTCGGCAACCACAGGGAGAAATTGCGGAGAGCTTTTAGACCTCCTGGTCCAAGAACTGCCGCCTGGGAACAGGGATGAAGAGGAGCCAGAAGGCCCTAAAATTGCTGTAGTGGGGCGGCCCAATGTGGGAAAATCCTCCTTTGTGAACACTCTGTTAGGAGAAGAAAGACTTATTGTCGATGAGCAACCCGGCACTACCAGAGATTCAACTGACACAACATTTTCCCACCGAGGTCAGAAGATGGTCCTGATTGACACCGCAGGATTGCGTCGACGGAGCAAAATTAAAGATCGAATCGAGTTTTACTG
>CAZQSC010000181.1:0-4723 GCA_964595705.1 uncultured bacterium
TTCCGTCGCTTATGTCTCCAATTGTAATATTTTTGTGAAAGTTCAGGACTTAATAAGCATCAACAACAGAATCTTAAATGAGGGGGCAACCCTATTGCGGTTGCCCCTTTTCTCTGAGAGTCAATGAATCTCCCCACAGTAAGCTGTGGGGTATCTGCGACGATCTATTCTATAAACATCTCCTCTCTAACGAGACTCCCCTCTGTCCCGATAGGGACAGAATGTTTATAGTAAGGAACCCTTTGTAGATAGACTTTCCCTCTGCTACTGGAGACTTCCTTGGCCATTTCCACCTGGGTATCCGGTATTATATCTCTCTTTGAACTCCTCCCTCCACCGTCGGAAACAACCCTTCTGGATAGCCTCTCTCATCTGTTCCATCAGCTTCAGGAAGAAATAAACATTGTGCAGGCTGGCCAAGCGCAGGGCCAGCATCTCTTCAACCTGAAATAGGTGTCGAATGTAGGCTCGGGTGTAATTCTGGCAGGCATAGCACTGGCATTCTGAATCAATTGGCGCGAAGTCCTGGGCATACTGGGCATTCCTGAGGACCATCCTGCCACTGGAGGTGAAGACCATACCATTCCTGCCGTTTCGGGTGGGGATGACACAGTCGAACATATCCACTCCCAAGGCTACACATTCTACCAGATCTTCGGGATAACCTACGCCCATCAGATAGCGAGGTCTGTTAGCGGGCAGAAGGGGCAAGACTGTTTGAAGCACCTCATACATCGAAGATTTTGGTTCCCCTACAGAAAGCCCCCCGATGGCATATCCAGGAAAATCCATTGCCAACAATTGGTGGACACTCTCCTGCCGAAGCTCGGTGTAAACACTGCCCTGAATGATACCAAAAAGGGCTGGGCGAAAATCAGTAGATTCCTTCTCTGAGAGTTCTTGATGCCTTTTCAGCGAGCGCTCTGCCCATCTGGTGGTCAGCATACCGGCTTCCCGAGCTGCCTCATAGGCACAGGGGTAAGCTATACACTGGTCTAAGGGCATGATAATATCCACCCCTAAGGCGTGCTGAATCTCCACCACCTTCTCTGGGGTAAACAGGTGGTAAGACCCGTCCAAATGAGACTGGAAGGTAGCCCCCTCTTCACTGACTTTGTTCAATTGAGCCAGACTGAAAATTTGATAGCCACCGCTGTCAGTCAGGATGGGGCGGTTCCAACCGATGAAATGATGTAATCCACCTGCTTCCTGGATCACTTCCAGTCCCGGCCGAAGCCAGAGGTGGTAGGTGTTACACAAAAGCAGTTTCACCCCAGCCTCCTCCAGCTCTCCCTGAGAAAGGGTTCTCACCACCCCACGGGTTCCCACTGGCATAAAAGTGGGAGTGGGCACCTGACCGTGGGCAGTAGTCAGAAGACCCACACGCGCTTGACTCTGGGTGTCTTGTTTGATAACTTGAAATTCCATAAACTATAACCAGGTAGCTCCCTGGGGAGTAACCTTGTGGATTGGTTAATTGCTCATCCCTTGCGTTCTTCTCTTTTCTTTCTCTGCTCTAAAATCGCCTGGGCAACTGCCAGATCTTCCGGGGTGGTGATCTTGATGTTCTGGTAGGAACCTTCAAGCACTGCCACTTTAATGCCCAGTCGCTCGACCAAGGCAGAGTCATCTGTGGCGTAGAAGCCCTCTTTATAGGCCTTCTGGTATGCTTTCCAGATCAGAGAGAAATAGAAGGTCTGAGGGGTCTGTGCCAGCCAGAGGCCAGAGCGATCCAGGGTTTGCTCCACCAATCCGTTGGCAACGGACTTAACTGTATCCTGCACCGACACAGCCGTAACCACTGCCCGGACCTTCCTACAAAGATCAATCGAACATGCGATCTGCTCTGGGGTGATAAACGGACGGGAGCCATCGTGAATCACCACGATTTCGGTATCGGCCCTTATCGCCTTCAGCCCTCGAAAGACAGAGTCCTGCCTCTTTTCCCCACCGAAGACAACCTTGTCCACCTTAGGAAAATGGGGCAATATATGCCGCGAGCAAAAGGGGAATATCTCTTTGGAGACGACCAGAATCACATCCCTCACTGAACTACATTCTTCGAACGCCTGGAGGGTGTAAGCCAAAATGGGCTGTCCATCCAGTTCGATAAGCTGTTTAGGACGGCCTGCGCCCATTCTGGTTCCACTTCCGGCCGCTGGAATAATAGCTGTTACCATCATAATGGTCACAAGATTAACATCGCATCCCCGAAGCTGAGAAAACGATATCTCTCATGGATCGCTTCCTGATAGGCCTTCAATATAAACTCCCTTCCGGCAAAGGCAGAGACCAACATCAGCAGGGTGGAGCGAGGAAGGTGGAAGTTGGTTACCAAAGAATCTACCAGCTTGAACTGGTAGGGAGGATAAATGAACTTCCTTGTCCACCCGCTGCCTGATTTAAGCACATAGCAGTTCGAGCTGCCTGGCACCGCATTTGATTCCAATGCCCTCACCGTAGTGGTACCCACCGCGACAATTCTGCCCCCTTCTGTTCTGACCTGGTTAATCTTTTCCGCAGCCTCTTCGCTGATCCGGTAATACTCAGGGACAATTTTATGTTCTTCCGGGTTCTGCACTGTTATCGGACGAAAAGTCCCCACTCCCACATGAAGCAATATGGGGACGATCTGGACGCCTTTGACCTGGAGGTTCTCCAGCAGGGAGGTGGTGAAGTGGAGTCCGGCAGTGGGTGCGGCCACTGCACCGGGAATGCGGGCATAGACAGTCTGATATTTTAGTCTGTCCTCCGGTTCTGGTCTTCTATGAATATAAGGCGGCAGAGGAACCTGTCCTAACCTCTCCAATTCAGCATTTATGCCTTCCCTTTTGTTGAACCGAACTACACGGCCGCCGTTGGCTGTGCGCTCCAGAACCTCGCATTTCAACTCCCCTCGGCCAAAGAGAATCACCGTGCCTGCTGGCACCCTTCTGCCAGGCTTAACCAGAACCTCCCAGACCCCTGTCTCTATCTGGCGGGTCAAAAAAACCTCGACCCTGCCGCCAGAGCCCTCTTTCTGCCCCAATAGCCGAGCAGGTAAGACCTTGGTCTCATTGATCACCAGGCAATCTCCCCTCCTCAGGTATTCCACAATCTGCTTGAACTGGCGGTGTTCTATGCTACCAATGGCCCTGTGCAAAACCATCAGCCGGGATTGATCCCGTTGCGGGAAGGGACGCTGAGCGATCAGCTCCTGGGGAAGGCAATAATCATAATCGGACAACTTCATATTTCAGATACTCGCTCGGGAACAGAGCTATCTCCGCAAGAATAGGTTCAGGAGAATGGTGAAAATCACACTTAACACAATGCAGGTGACAACAGGAAAGTAGAAACTAAAGTTCCCTTTCCTGAGGAAGATATCACCAGGCAACTTGCCCAGAAAAGGGACCCTGCCAGTTAAGGTGATGAGGATTCCAACCACCACTAACAGAATCCCCACCATGATTATAAATTTCCCTATGGAGGATAAGTCGAACATCTACTGTCACCTCCAGTTGTCTTGATAAGACAAGATCTCAAAATCTGCGTAACCTCTTTCCGGACGGGCATTAAGTCATTAGTCACTGGTCATCAGATATCAGTGAATTGATACAAACGCTTTCCAGTTAGCCCGTTATAGCCATCTGCACCTGCTTCCCCAATTCTGCCTTAAGGGCAAGGGATAGGAAGCGTCTCCAGGCGCTGAGAGAAGTGAGCTTCTTGTCCGTTGCGGCCATATCATCGGTTAGAGAGTTTCGGTAGAGTATAATTCTTTGGCCTTCATAATCATAACTAATTCAACCCAGTTTGTCAACCCTTTTCTGGTGCTGTTTTGCCTGTATTGGGAGCCTCTGAGACCCCTCGAGCGTGCAGATTTTCCTTGACTTTCTGGAAGTTTTGCTTATATTTAAATTTTAAAGTAACTATGAGGATGTTTGAGCCTTAGGAGGAAAAGCGGGCGAAAGTCTAAACCGACTTAAGGTGAAAAATATGCCTAAAAAACGCAAGTCTTGGCAAGAAAAACTGGCAGATAGTAAAGGTCTGCCAAAAGTCGAAAAAATCACCGATAAGATGAGCAACAGATGGGGAACTGGTACGGTTGTTATTCCGGCACCAAAAGAGGTAGACGAGATCATGAAGAAGGTCCCTAAGGGTAAACTTATCGCCATTAATGGAATTCGCGAAAAACTTGCTGAAAAACACGGTGCTACAATCGCTTGTCCGATAACCACGGGAATTTTTGCTTGGGTTGCAGCTCATGCAGCAGAGGAAGCGGCAGCAGAAGGAAAGAAGAATATCACTCCTTACTGGCGGACGTTAAAAACAGGGGGAGTTATAAACGAGAAATACCCTGGTGGAGTGGACGCCCAAAAGAAACTCTTAGAGAAGGAAGGACATAAAGTAATTCAGAAAGGCAAAAAATATGTCGTTGTTGATTTTGAAAAATATTTAGTCAAGTTATGAGGGAAAGATGGCAAAAATTTCTAAATTTTTCTCTAAAACCTCTCTAAAACCTATTGTGTGGACTAATCTTAGGCTATCTTTTCCCTATTTTCTAGGCGTACCATCCCCTTGAGGATTCTGCTCGAGAAACATCAACCTCTCTTTCTTCCCAACTCTCTTATCATTTTTAAACAAGACAAGAGATTAGCGAATACCCGGTTCATCCTGACAATCTCGTATTGTAAGATCTAATTTGTAAACTAACATTTTTACTGGAGGAACTGAATGATCACTA
>CAZQSC010000182.1:0-4718 GCA_964595705.1 uncultured bacterium
CGGGTAAACTGGCTGACTGCTCCAGTAAAGACCCGGAGGAGTGTGAGATATTCTTAGTGGAAGGTGACTCTGCGGGCGGTTCTGCTAAACAGGGAAGAGATCGCCGATTCCAGGCTATCCTACCCCTGTGGGGGAAGATGCTTAATGTCGAAAAGGCAAGAATTGACAGAGTGTTAGGCAATGATAAGTTGGAACCCATCATCACCGCCTTAGGAGCAGGCATTGGTGAGGAGTGCAATCCCCAGAGGCTTCGCTATAATAAAATTATAATTATGGCCGATGCAGACGTGGATGGCTCACACATCCGCACCCTTATACTCACCTTCTTCTTCCGATATATGCGCAGCCTTATAGAGAGAGGTCATATCTATATTGCCCAACCCCCCTTATTCTCCATCCGAAGGGGGAAAACAGAGGAATATGCTTACAATGAACAGGAGAGGGATGCTATTATTCGTCGCTTAGGGGAAGACAAAAAGGTTGTTGTCCAGCGCTACAAGGGGTTAGGGGAGATGAACCCTGAGCAACTCTGGAAGACCACTATGAATCCTGAGACCCGGATACTGTTGAAGGTGACCTTAGAGGACGCTGTAGAGGCAGAGAAAGTATTTTCCACTCTTATGGGAGATCAGGTCGAGCCCAGGCGGAGATTCATCGAAGAGAACGCTAAGTACGTGCAAAACTTAGATGTATAGTCCGTCCCCTTTGAGATATTACGGATAAGCATTAGTTTCAGAAGATGAAAGGATAGGAAAGGAAAATGGCTTCCCGCAATGCTAGACTAATACCGGTTTACATTGAAGATGAGATGAAGAGGTCTTATCTGGATTATTCCATGAGTGTAATCGTCTCCCGGGCGCTGCCTGATGTGAGGGATGGATTGAAGCCTTCTCAGCGGCGGATCCTGGTGGCTATGAATGACCTGGGGCTCACCCCCGGGCGACAACACCGGAAATGCGCCAAGATTGCTGGAGATACCTCAGGCAATTACCACCCTCACGGTGAGGCAGTGGTCTACCCCACCCTGGTCAGAATGGCTCAGGATTTCAATCTCCGTTATCCTTTGGTTGACGGCCAGGGTAACTTCGGCTCAGTAGACGGTGACCCTCCAGCGGCGATGCGATACACCGAGGCCCGAATGAGTCCTCTTGCAGTTGAACTGCTGGAGGATTTGGACAAGGACACAGTTGACTTTGTGCCCAACTACGATGAGACCCGCACCGAGCCCACAGTGCTGCCGGCAAAGTTCCCCAACCTTATCTGCAACGGCTGTTCTGGAATAGCCGTGGGAATGGCGACTAACATCCCTCCCCACAATCTCTGCGAGGTAATAGATGGATTAGTGGCCCTCATCGACACCCCTGAGCTTGACGACGAGGAACTTATGCAGTATGTAAAGGGGCCAGATTTCCCCACCGGGGCAATCATATACGGCAAAGAGGGCATTAGAGAGGCATACCTGACCGGCAGGGGGAAGATCACCCTCAGGGCACGGGTAGAGGTAGAAGAAAAGAAAGGAGGGCGCCAGAACATCATCATCACTGAGATACCTTTTCAGGTGAACAAGGCAGAGCTCCTGGAAAACATCGCCCGGCTCATTCGGGAAAAGAAGATAGATGGCATCACGGATCTCCGAGATGAGTCTGACCGAGAGGGGATACGGATTGTGATTGAGTTGCACAAGGAGGCTGTATCCTCGGTTGTCCTCAATCTCCTTTACGCACATACCCCCCTGCAGAGCACCTTCGGTGCTATTATGCTGGCTTTAGTAGATGGTCAGCCGAAGGTGCTCACCTTAAAGCAGATGCTCTCTCTTTTCCTTCAGCACCGCCACCAAGTAGTGACCCGCCGCACCCAATTTGAGCTGAATAAAGCAGAAGAGAGGGCGCATATCTTGGAAGGGCTGAAGATTGCCCTGCAGAATATCGACCAGGTTATATCTATTATCAGGGAATCCCAGAATTCTGCGGTGGCAAAGGGGGTACTATGCCAGAAGTTCTCTCTATCTGAAACGCAGGCCCAGGCGATCTTAGATATGCGCCTGGGGCGATTAACACGCCTGGAGCAGGACAAGGTGGAAGAGGAATATCAGGAACTTTTGAAATACATCGCCGAGCACAAGCGCCTGCTGGCAGACTACTCCCAGAGGATGGAGGTGATAAAGAGAGAGCTTTTGGCCCTAAAGAAGAAGTATGGAGATGACCGGAGGACGGAGATTGTCGATGAGGCAGTGGGACGGATCTCCATAGAAGACCTGATAGCGGAGAAGGAGATGGCGGTCACCATTTCCCACTCGGGTTATATCAAACGACTGGCCTTAGAGACCTACAGGCGCCAGCATCGTGGGGGATTTGGGGTTAGAGGGATGACCACCAAGGATGAGGATTTCGTCGAACATCTGGTCATCGCCTCCACCCATGACTGGATACTTTTCCTCACTGACAAAGGCCAGTGTTACTGGCTTAAGGTCTATGAGATCCCCGCAGGCAGCCGCACCTCCAAGGGGCGTTCCATAGTGAACCTTTTGAATGTCAGGGATGAGGAAACTATCACTGCCTTTGTGCCGGTGAAACAGTTCGACTCCCAGCACTTTCTCACCATAGCCACCGGCAAGGGCATCATTAAGAAGACCAATCTGGCGGCCTACAGTTCCCCTCGGAGGGGCGGCATTCGGGCCATCTCGCTCTCAGAGGACGACAAGGTGATTGCCGCAGCCCTTACCGACGGCAATAGGGACATCCTGCTGGCTACCGAGAAAGGCCGCGCCATCAGGTTCTGCGAGGCAGAGGTGAGAGAGACAGGAAGGTCTGCCCAAGGAGTCAGAGGGATGAGACTGTCCGAAGATGACAGGGTGATAGGAATGATTATAGCTGAACAGCTCCGGGACCGTCAGACTGAAAAGGGCAGCACCGCCGTGGAGTACCTCCTCTCTGTCTCTGAGAACGGCTATGGCAAGAGGACAAAGATAACAGAGTATCCCCTTACCCATCGAGGTGGCAAGGGGGTCATCTCCGCCAAGGTTACCCCGAGAAATGGGAAAGTGGTGGCGGTGGAGAAGGTGAGAAGTCACGATGAGGTGATGATCATCTCCCAGAGGGGGAATCTAATCCGCCTGGCAGTTAAGAATATTCGCATAGCCAGCAGAAATACCCAAGGGGTTAAGCTGGTCAGTTTAAGAGACGATAGAGTGATAGATGTAGCCACAGTGGTCTCAGATGACCATTAAACCTTATTAGTCATTGCTCATCAGTCATTATTGGTGAAGGGATGGTCCAATTAAGAGGATTTTTCCGTCCGGCCTGGGGTGGATTGCTTCAAAGGCAGAGACTTCGCTACGGTAAAAGGGAGGAGTTGATTATGAGAGCAATCTATTCCTATCTGGCAATAGCTTTGCTTCTGGTCTCTGGGTGTGTGGAACAGTCTGCTGAGGAGCTTTATAAAGAGGCTCAAAGGGCGGCAACCGACTCGTCAACATACAACAAGGCGGAAAAACTGTTCCAGAAATTGCTCACTAACTATCCAGAGGACCAGAGGTGTGACGACGCCCTGTTTGCCTTAGCCCAGATTGCGATGAACAAAGGAAGAGGGCAGGAGGCAGTGGCTAAGTATGAACAGTTACTGAATCAATATCCTCAAAGCGATTTGTGTTACAAGGCACAGTTTATGATCGGATTTATATATTCGGAGATGCTTCAGGATTACTCGAAGGCCAAACAGGCCTATCAGAAGGTGATCGAGAACTATCCCGATTGCAATCTGGTCAGCTCCGCCAAATGGATGCTGGAAAATATGGAAAAAAAGCCCGAAGAGCTTGGGATATTTGGCTCGGAGCAGGAAAAAGGAGCTAAATGATATGAGGATAGAGGCGGTTCTGACAGTAGCCGAGTCTAAGAGGCTGATAGCTAAGGGAGTTAAGGAGCTTGAAATTGTTAAGAAAGCTCTGAGGGATGGGATGGTGACTGTGGCTATGGGCACCACCACCACCTATGTGGCCGAGGAACTCACCGGCCAGCGGATTGCAAGGTTCAGTTATACCACCGGCCTGACTCTGCCCAGGGTGAGCAGAAAAAAGCTCCATCTGGACATTCCCAAAAGGCCGGCGGTGGTGTTTCGGAAGGGCAAGTTGGTGGAAGGACTCTCTGTGGATGACTCGGTTGGGGAGCTTAAGGCTGGCGATGTCTTCATCAAGGGGGCAAATGCCCTGAATTACAGAGAGAGGGTAGCAGGTATCCTTATTGGCCATCCTACTGGAGGGACCATCGGCAATGCCATTGGCACGCTGATTGCCCGTAAGGTCCATTTGGTCATTCCCATCGGGCTAGAGAAATGTATTCCCTTTGATATTATGAAGTTAAGCCGCCAGATACCCCTTGCCCCAGAGGCAAATGTCACCTCTGTTTTCCCAGTGACCGGGGTGATAGTGACGGAGATCGAGGCCTTGGAGACCCTGGCTGATGTGCGGGCGGTAGAGGTCGCCGCCGGTGGCGTGGCCGGAGCCGAAGGCTCGGTGAGGCTGCAGATTGAGGGGGAGAAGAGGGAAATAGAAAAGATTGAAGAGATTCTGGAGGGGATATACGGGGAGGAGGAGTTTGTGTGATTCTGGCCAGCCTACCTATGATGAGCTTTTAACAGGGCAACCCCATCCTGTTGCGGCAAAAAGGCTCGGTGATAGCCAAAAAACGGGTAAAATTTCCCCAACGGTGTAAATTCGCAGATAG
>CAZQSC010000183.1:0-4708 GCA_964595705.1 uncultured bacterium
GTCAGGATCCTTAGGGCACGTTGCGCCCTGGTAGATCCTGTAACTTTGCTAAACCAGTAATAGACCTCCTCATCCGGCATTTGCCCCACCGTCTCTGCTATCCTTTCCATACGGCTTGTTTTCCTGAGGGGTTTCAGGGCCAAAAGCAACAGCCCCAGGCGAACTCCGGCTTCCTCTTTCAGTTCAAAAGGAGCTGATCGACCGCGGTGCAGGTCTGAAGGGCGGTACCCGCTCGTACGGAGTGCCTGGACCACGTGCGAAAGTGCCACCTGAAGGGGCCTACCCCACGCGCGTACCACAGGCCGTTCCTCATCCCCGGTACTGCTGTTTAGTCGCTGCCGTAATTCAATACCGAGGTTATCTCCCCGTGAAAACACATAGAGAAGGAATGCCACTTTCCGTTTTTCCATTAGCTCTCCTCTTTAAGCTCAGCTGTAACCCTCACACGCCCGAGTTCAAGGTGCCGAAATATATCGCGGATCTGTGCTAACGCCTCGGCAGAAAGGTCGTCTGGATGACGGCACTCAAGCTCGGCTCGGACATGGCATCTACCAGCTCGTTCGAGCATGGAGATCAGCACATCCTTCAACTCCCGGTACCGCTCCCACGGTCCCTTAAACTCAAGCTTGACGAAATCGTCATTGGCAAATTCGCCAGTTGCGGTGACGTACATCCGGTGCTGCCCTGGCCCAAGCTGAGGTACCCCCAGACCAAGACCCCTCAACTCCCGCACCCCTTCGACATCATCGCCTTCCAAAGCAATCCGAAGAACCGAGACCGTCGAAGTTCCACGGTCACTCATCTGGTCGACAATGTTCTGGAGGGCTTGCTCGATTGTACCCGAAGCCTCGAGAATTCCCGGAGGCGGCGGTGGAGGAGGTACCTGGCAACGGCACCGATCCGCAGGCTCCCCACACACTGGGCACCGTTCCACCTCTGGGGCACTTCCCACAAATGCGATGCCGCGTTCTTGTGCCAGTTCCGGATCCAAAAGCACGGCTTCCCCATCGATGCGAACCAGCGGTAGTGGCGAATCCTTGCCGTAGCCCTTACCTTCTGCCGGATCGTAATAAATCCAAAGACCTCGTCTTACTCCCTGGATCAGTCCCTCACGGAGGGGTCTGTGGTCAAGAAGCATCCGCAGGCCCCGGCGCATAGCGAAGGCGCGTACTACATCAGAGACCATCACCTCCCGCGCCCCATGAGGCCATGCCAGACGCTTTATCAGCTCTGGAGCAATGGGTGGATCATCACTGGTGTACACCTTCTCCAGTCTCTTTAAAGCCTCAAGGATGACCTGGCTCTGGTCACGTCTAATATCACCCTGGTCCTGAGGCGGGAGTAGCTCACGCGCAAGACCTCCAGAAGACATCGGAGCGTCTGCGGCCGGGTAAAAGAGCACACGGTACGCCCTGTGGATAGCAATCCTTAGTTGAAGGTCACTTTCATTTCGGCGCTCACGCAGACGGAGCCGTTGTTCGCGGCTGAGGTGACCTCGTCTTTCTGGGTTGTCAGCAAGCCGACGCACGGCCTCGGCGTAACGTACCGCCTCAATCATCTTATCCTTCTGGGCCTCTGAACACACTAGGAAAAGGACGTTGTTCCTAAAAGTTCTCGGTTCACCAGACGTGCCTTTCTCTTCGTAAAGTCGACGGACAAGGGGAGGAACTTCGTCCCCAGTTACGGCCGCAGCGTCGTAGTGCATAATGGCAAGCTTGGGCTTGCCCGCATCGTCGGGAATATCGGCAGGCTCAGCGGGGAATCTCCGTACTTCGAAGATGCCCGATTGCCAGATGGCAGCCAACCGTTCGTCGAGAATCTGCTTGGCCTTTGCCACACCGACATACTGCATCTCGTCAACGATCATCTTGTTCAGAGAAGGCTCAGTCTGGAAGCGCCATCTGTCTCCTTCATATTCCAAGTACCAGCAGCGCCGTTCCATCTCTTCCAGCGCCTGTTTAAGTAAGGACGGATCATCGCCGGGTGCCAAGCAAGCAGCATTTATCTCTTCCCTCCGCGCCCCCAGCCCAGGTCCCTGAGTCAAACTGTGAAGCAGTATAGTGGTTGCTACCCGTACCGCAAACGGCTTTCTCCCCTGCTCCTGCCACCGTTGATCAATGTCAGATGCAAAACCTGGCCGCTCAGGGACAGGGCTCGTAATGTCTGCATGAATTACCTCCTTGTACCTCGGCCGATCGAGTCGGCTGGTGAGATCCTCCACGACAGGCTCAAAGGAAAGATCCACATGATGAGGGTGAATCAACCACACCGAGGAGGGTCTCGTTTGCCATAGCCTACGGATGACAAGAGCCAAAAGTCTGAGTGCTCCTCTGGTGCGTTGGAAATTGGGAATGGTTGACACCTTACGATTAAGAGTTACCAGAAGCTCTGGATGGAAGGGGTAGCTCTTCTTAATTAGTGCAGCAAACTCCGCAGGTGAGACCCACGGTAGCTCTACTCCTTGTGATTGTACTTTTTCGAAGTATGTACTATATGCCTCCGCAATCTCTTTTGCGGCCGACATATCTACGTCCTCAAATAGCCTGCGAACGAGGATGCGAGCGATCTCTTCCTCTCCCGCAGTAGGAGCCACAATACGTTCCATGCGCCCGGATATAGCCCTTAATTCGCCTAAGAGCTGGGTGAGTAAGCTAGCCAGTTCCTCATTCTCTTCTCCAAAAGCATCCGCGGCCTCCGCTAAAGTCAACACGCAGACAGCACGCGGAGAGGATGCTACTGCTTCCAACAACGACTTGAGAAAGGGGGCCACGTGCCCTGCAAGGGCCTCCCGTCCCTTCCACATCTTCAGCGTTCGTAGGTAGGGAGCTAATTCATCGATAAGAATCAATATAGGCCGGTCTTGAAAGATCTCTCGCCAAGGAGGACTTCCAGGCACGCGGGCCAGGTCGCTTTTTCGGACCATATTGTAGGCCTCAGGACCGCCCAGCTGGTAAGCTATTTCTCCCCATGGGGTGTAAGTAATCACGCCGTCATCGTGGCGGATCCCATCCATGGGATTAAGGTCGTCTCCTACTATTACGGCAAGGGCCGCGGGCTGTTTCGCTGGAAGAGTGGGATCATCCTGGAGATACGGTTCGAGAATATTTGGCGGGGTCTTGCCAGACGCAGCATGGTAAAGGGCGATGAGGTTGTGGGTCTTTCCGCCACCAAAGCCCGTTTCGAGCCGAAGCACTGGAGATGCCATGGGGTCAGTCCCGTAAAGCCGCCCCAGAACCTCCTTAAGTAAGGTCTTGAGTCCCTCCGTCGGATATGTTCGGGAGAAGAAGATCTTGGGATCACCATAGACCGGATGGGCCCGCCCCGCTACTACGTCTGCAAGCCGTGCGGCAAAAGTTGCCTCCTTTAATTCCCCTGATAACACCTCATCACGTGGTTTTGTCGTTTCAAATATCGTTCTCATGGCTCCTCCTGTCGGGCATCACTCTTTCTTGGGCACCTTTCCCATCTACGCAGCCCACTTACTTTCCCCAAATTGCTTAAACTAAGGCCTGCGCTTTTCCTCGGATCTTCTTATCTTGAAATGGATCTGAACCGAAAGATCGGGCAGTGACAGGGTGAACCCCTCAATGCGAATTGGACTGATTAGGTACTTTTTGGCGATTTCGCTTAGCTTCGAATATATTTTATCTGCTATCGAGGATAGCTGCTCAGTTGTCGATACTTGTTCGACCAGAGCATCGTGGGCAACAGAGTCGTGAGCAACTGAGAGATCATATACGTATATTGGATAACTTAACTTTGGTCTTTCAATCTTAGAGGAAAGCGCCAGTAGATATTGTCTGTCCAATGGTAATACTCCCCAAGCGAAGCCATCAGGTGTTCTTATTTTAGCTAGCGTTAGCTGTCTTGTCCCTGTTTTAGTCGGAATTTCTATTGTTGTTTTTTGAAGCACCTCATATTCAACCCTCTTGCTTGGAGTCATTATGACGAATTTTGGTCTGTGTGCCTCGTCTATGAAGAATTCTAAATCCTGTGAATAAGTTTTCGGTAGGGTGTATGTTCTCCTGAGATTTTGAACTAAGAGATCTACCTCTGCAAGATCCTTGGACAAAGACCTGAGTAGATCATCGCTGACAGCAAGATTCGAAATGCGGCCAGCGCAAGCGTCGGAAGTAGCGGGAGGATTTACGGCGATGAACAAGCCCAAGAGAGCCGGTGTCCACCACGGAAAAAACTTCACGGTGTGTTTCATTTACCGCACGGAATGTTTTGTGTCAAGTCGTTGTTTGATTCACAGGGTGTATCGGCTGACGTTGATGTAGGTTGCGAGCCAAGGCGGTTTTCGCCATTGCAGAAGGGAGATCTTTGATCCATTTTATCACCACTGATACATCTTTCCGTCCCACCTTTCGCACCACACCCTCAAATACACACAGGGGCTCTGACAGCACCTCCTTGGCAAATGCCCTCTGCTCACTTGGAAACAGCACCATGTCGATCAGCCCCACTTCATCTTCAGCGGTTATAAACATCACCCTCACCCCGCTCCTGGTCGGCGGGGTATGAACCAGGATCACCCTGCCCGCCAGCTTCACCCGAGCACCGTTCGGCATCCTCTTGAGGTCTCTGCTGGTGATGAAGCCCGCCCTTCTCAGCTCCTCCCTGAAGGGCGCAAGGGGGTGGCTTCTGACGTTCACCGTCAGATACTTCTCCTCGATGAGCGCCAGCCTAAGCTGCCTCGCGTCCA
>CAZQSC010000184.1:0-4705 GCA_964595705.1 uncultured bacterium
GCAGTGGGTTAGGTATTATAACGGAGAGAGACCACATCAATCTTTGGGCTACTTGCGCCTGATGAAGTTTATTATGGGAGAAGGAGCAAACTGGCTGTGCGTGAACAAAATTCGCGTAATCCAAAGTGGGGAGCACTTCACTTCAGGGTTGGTACGGTGGAGGGGATGTTCGGCTTAAGCGGTCAGGGTTCCCTTGATGCCACCACCAATTACTTCAACTCGCTGACGGGCTTTGAGCTCTTCGGCACCCAGGATGGTTCTTCCCTGGCCGGGGTGCCCGCTTCAACCCACTGAGCAGAAGGGGGGTGGGATTCCCGCCCCCCGTCAATCCACTTACTGGCAGCAGCGTCGCATCTGCCGTTGTAGGTTTTCCTATTTTGTGATACATTGATTGAAAAAAGGAGGAGGGCCATGAGGAAGGCAAAGGTATTTATCGTGGGTTTGTTTGTTGGCCTTTTTACTTTTGCTGGTCCTTCTTCGGCAAGGGTCACCCTCTTTGGGGTGCCGGAGCAAGTGGAGGGGGTTCCGGTGGGGGACTTCCTAGCTTATCCGCCCATCATCGCCCCCTCGGCCCACGGGGTCTGGGTTACGAGTACAAACGGATTTTTGCGTCTGAGGGCCGTTGAGGCCTATACTGCTCTGGAGTATGACCTTGAGGCTCAAGAGGTGCTCCTTGCTTCCAACTCGACCAACATCGGCCCCCCGGAGGAGATCGACGTCCCGGTGAAGATCACGTCCCTTTCACGTGAGGAGTATCAGCTTGACCAAGGGGAGGAGGGTGGGTTTTGGTTCTGGTCGCAGGTGAGCCTTCCCCTTGCGGTACTCTCCATGAGCTTCGACAGCCAAACCTTCCCGGTGGCTGGCCCCCATCAGAAGGTAGGGTATTTCGACCCCTTCCAGGGCAGACTGATCCTTTGGGATATATCCGGTCTGCATCCTGAGGATGAGAGCCCCACTGCCGTCCTGAGGGGTCCTAACGAATGGATCTGGTTCCTGGAGGAGGGAACAGCTCGGCTGGCGGCCATCGACCCGCACGAGGACCAGGTTCACGAGTGGGAGATTCCTGGGGCGGTAGGACCAAATGTGCTCTTGGTGGAGGGGGAGGAGGTATGGATCGGGGATCTGCAGGTGAGCTACCTCTGGAGATTCGATCCTGCGCTCAATCGCTTTGAGCGATGGGCCCTTCCGGAGGGGGAGAAGGTCATGGCCCTCAGTACGGGGGAGGGGAACTCGGTGATCATCTCCCTTTGGAACGCCTATGCCACAGAGGATAAGGTCGGGACCTTTGAGCCGAGCACCCTCACCACCTTCACCCTCCCCGGCGCCTTCGGGAGCGCCTACAAGGTTTTCCGCGATCCCTTTGGAAGGATCATCGCCGCCAATACCGATCTGGCCCTGATAGGAAGGCTTGACCCCGCCACGGGTCAGTTTCTGTGGGCGAACCTCCTGGAAGGGGTGGGCGATTGCGGCTACCTCTTCAGCGTGGGTGATGTGACCGTTGGCCCCGAGGGAAACATTTGGTTCGTCGCGCAGACCTCCTTTCCGCTTTACTGTTGTGTGGGACTTGCTCCGGAGGAGCAGTGTTGCTGGGAGGGCTCTCAGAACTTCATCGGGGTGCTGCACCACGGGGCTTACTATACTCTTTACCTGCCCCACTTTCACTCAGGGGGTGGCTGGTGGACGGGGGTGGCCCTCCAGGCCGCTCCGGGAGAGGAGCCGGTGAAGGTCAGGATCTGCGCCCTATCTGATGACGGCACCTTCCTGGGCGCCTACGAAGAGGAGCTTCAGCCTTGTGGGAAGCTGGTCGATATGATCTCCACACTCTTCCCCGACCTTCCCTTTCCCACAGGATGGCTAAAAGTTGTCTCGGAGGCCCCCCTTAGGGGGTTCGTCCTCTATGGCCAAGGGACCTCGGTGGCCGGGGTAGCGGGCTCTGCCCGTTCTGATGTACTGCTTCAGTTTCCTCACTTTCACTCGGGGGGTAGCTGGTGGACAGGGGTGGCGATCCTCAATCCTGACCTGATGGTGAATAACCTCCAGGTAGAGGCCTTTGGGGAGGACGGTGACATCCTGTACAGCACCACATGGATCCTTCAGCCCTTTGAGAAACGGGCCCTCCTGATCTCGGACCTTTTCCCAGGCCTCCCTGAGGAGCAAGGCGCTCTTGTAGTCAGCCCTCACTACTTCGGGGCGGCTGTAGGCCTTGAGGTGTTCGGCCAACAGGGGGGTGGGATCACCGGTGTGCGGGCGGAGGGACCCATGGAACGGGCCTTCTAATTCTTCCTAACCCAGAAGATAAAAAGACCCCTCCACGGCAGGAACGGGGGGTCTTTTATATAGGAAAGTTCTTACTGCTATGAATTTGAAGACTAACCCTGAGGAAGTCGACCTAAAAGGTGACGATGGATTTCTGGGTGAAGATCAAGGCTCTGGCATTCTTTATCTCAAGATAAAGACCTACTTTATACTTTCCTTGTTTGATTTTCCCCTTTGGGATGATGCAAAAAAAGCCAGAATTCTTTACTTCGTCTGATTTAAAGTATTTGGCTACATCGGGACGTGGTTGATAATAAGTATCAAAGATGTAAATATGCCTTTTTGATTGAAGTACTACATAAACACGGCCACTTTTGTAGCGCGGTTTTTCAAGAAATGCCCATCCCTTTAATTCTATTGCCTGTGCAGCTGTTTCTAGTTTTTCTATATTATACCGTATGCCCCCTGTCTCTTTGGGAAGGGCAAAAGTATAGCTTTTAGATTCTCCAGGTATTCGCTCAAACTTGTTAAATAAAGGTTCGGCTAAAAATATACAGTAAAATAAAAAGGAACCCAGAATGAGTCCATGGACTAACAGTTGTTTTGGAAGTTTCCTTCTTGTCATGCTAATCTGGTAACAACTCCAATTGACTTTTGAAATAGTGATTGAAAATAATTCTGAAGGTGTTTACAGGAGACACGCCATCATAGAATGTTTTTGTGCCATTTGAGCAGTAGTAGGCGTTAAATATTTTGGTCCATTCATTTTCTTCAATTTCAATATCAGGATATTGAGGTCTTATTCCATGATCTGACTGGATGATTATGATGGGATCTACCGGAGAATCTTCCAGTATTGTTTTAACAACATCCAGCATTTTGTTGCTTATAAAAATGTATTGTCCAAGATAAAATCTTTTATCTTTAAAGTTTTTCCACTCTGAAGGTGGCACAAATTCGCCATGAGGTCCAAAAACAAAAGGAGGATGGGGACAAACGATGTGCGCAAATACAAAACAAGGGTGAAGTCTAGTCAAAGGTATATGTTTAATATGTTCGATAGTTTTCAATACACCCCGACGGTAATAACTTTCAAATTGTCTCCCGAAGTAGTGTTGATAAAACGGCTTCAACATGGTTGTATTCCAGAAGACCTCTCCGAATTCTGATATCCAAGAGTCTTTGGAGGACTGATAATAATTGTAGTACTGATCGGCACACGATTTCATGTATTTATCCCACCTGCCAACGTCCATATAATTTCCGAAGTAGATGTACTTGTAGCCACGGCTTTTTAGGAATTGGGCCACCTTGTTGCAGGCATAACGTCTGTAGGTAGCCTCACTCCAAGGGTGATCTTTGGGATATTTGTCTCCGATACGTGGTTTTTCTATATATTCCTTTTGAGCTACATCCCAGTACCAGCCGGGAGTTAGATATTCCATATTGACCACTTGGGCAATCGCTTGGGGCGTATGAGGTGTTCTGGTGCGACTATGTTGCGAGATGAAGAAGCCTTTTTGTTTTAAGGCGTTTAAAAAGGAACTATTTTCATATCCGAAACAACGTCTCATGGTATCAGGAGAAGAATACTCATCGAGCACTATGTAATAGATATCTGGGAAAAGGTAATGGTCTTTTCCGTCTACTGGAGTTGATAGAGTGTTAACATTCCTATGAGCTTGCACAAAAATGGTCCTTAGGCTCTTGGAAACAGTGCTAAATAAATTTATACTCACCAAGAAAACAGAGATAATATTTAAGATGAAAGTTGTATCGACAAACGTCCGGCGACTTATCTTAATAAAATAAATGATATAACCAAGTAACAGTAGAGAACCGGGCAGTAGATATCTATGAGACAAAATTATATGTTGGTTTTCTAAGAAGCTATGAATATGACCATAAAAGTAGAAAAATAATAAACAAAAGGTAGTAGCTAATGCTCCTTTTGTTTTACTTTTCATGAAAAAAGTTAAGATTATCCAAAGTGTAATAGAAGACGCGACTAATATTGTGAGAGGCTCAATGAGAGAAGTTGATGATATTTCGTTAAGATTATGATTGTAGAAAAATATAACAGGGAAAGCAGCGAAAAGTAAAGGGTGTATTATCAATAGATTTCTAAAATTTGGTTTCATTGCTTGATCTGCCGTCGTCTCATTAAATAAATCGTCCTCAGGGAATCTTTAAGATTTACTGATGCTTCGATGGAAAAGAAGCTACTAAAAATAGCCTCAAAATTACCCTTGTTGTAATCTGAAAATATGTCGTCCCGGGAGGAAAGTAACCTCTGTACTTGTGGATCGTCCTTAGGGACGAACTCTATGATGAGCCAATGGCAAATGGCAGAAAGGAAATCAGCGATTCGATCCAGGGGAGTGTTGTTATCAATTGCCAAATGGTGTATCAAGGCCAGGGCGAGGACTGCATCGGCAGGTCCCCTCTC
>CAZQSC010000185.1:0-4691 GCA_964595705.1 uncultured bacterium
GGTGTATCTGAAGACAATGGCCCCCACTGTACCTTTCTGGGACTGTGGAGAGTTTATCGCCACCTCCTACATCCTGGGGGTCCCCCACCCCCCGGGTGCTCCCCTGTACACACTGGTAGGAAGGCTGTTCAGCCTGCTACCCTTTCCCGGTGAGGTGGCAGCTCGGGTTAACTTAATATCCGTGCTCACCAGCGCATTGGCCATTCTTCTCCTCTATCTGATCACCGTCAGGTTGATAAAACTGTGGCGAGGGGAACCAGCCTCTTTCCCTGAAAAGCTGGCCACTTACGGTGGAGGAGTGATAGCTGCCCTCTCTCTTGCCTTCTCTGACACCTTCTGGTTTAACGCTGTGGAGGCAGAGGTGTATGCCCCGGCGATGTTTCTTCTTATGCTTGCCCTCTGGCTCTCTCTGCTCTGGCTGGAAAGGCATCAGCAACCAGGCAGTCTGAAATACCTGCTGGTTGTAGCCTATATCTTTGGCATCGGGGGGGGGATACATATCCTCTGCTGGCTTACTGCCCCTACTATCCTGTTGATGATTCTGCTTGTTGACCCAAAAACCCTGAAGAACCCCAAATTCTGGCTCTTCGGGGCATTTCTTTTTGTGTTGGGCTACTCCACCTATCTTTCGCTGCTGATAAGGTCGGGGATGAATCCGGCCATCGACGAGAACAATCCGGAGAACCTGCGCAACTTCATAGCCTTTCTGCAGCGCAAGCAGTACGGGGCCGAGAATATGATCTTCTCTATGTTCAACCGTAAGGCACCGCTGTTTGGCTACCAGATAGCTATGTTCATAAAATATTTCTTCCAGCAGTTCCCCTTGGCTTTCCCTAAGGTTGCGCTGGTTTTCCACCGGGTGACCGAAGACCACACCCCGGTTCAGGTAGCGGTTCCCTTTATCCCTCTGGCCCTGGGATTTGTAGGGATGTATCTGCACGGCAAGTTCGACCCCAAACGATTCTGGCCGTTTCTCATCCTCTTTCTGTTGGCGGGATTTGGCCTGGTTGGCTATCTTAATATGGCCGACCCCCAGGCCCGGGAGAGGGACTACTTCTTTGTGGGTGCTGCAGGCATATTCGCCATCTGGATGGGAATAGCCGCCTCTGCTCTGTTATACTACCTGGGCAAGAGGCTGCGTCTGCCGGTGGCCGCCTCTGCCATGGGGATTCTCTTTTTGACGATTCCAACCAATTTCCTCCTCCAAAACTATCACTCTCATGACCGCACTGGTAATTATATTGCCTATGACTATGCCTACAATCTGCTTCAGTCCTGTGAACCTAACAGCATCCTTTTCACCAACGGGGACAATGACACCTTTCCCCTCTGGTGCCTACAGGAGGTTTATGGGATCCGCAAGGATGTAAAAGTAGTAAATCTAAGTCTGCTTAACACCCCTTGGTATATCAAGCAGCTTAAGGATAACGAGGTGCCAATAGATTTAAGCGACGAGTATATTGAGAAAGTGCTTTGCGGAACCGGAATGGAAAACCTCTACAAACGCTACTGGCCCGAACCGAAAAAGGTAAAAGTGGCAGGACTCTCTTGGGAGCTTTCTGCTCCCAAGGGTTTTAATCTGTTGCGAGTGCAAGACATAATGGTTGTCAGGATCATACAGGCTAACAGGTGGAGACTACCCATATATTTTGCCATAACCGTCTCTGATGAGAATAAGATAGGGCTGAAGGAATATCTGGTTATGGAGGGGATGGTCTTCAAATTGGTCAGGAGCAAAGATGAATATCCAACAGTGGAGGTAGCAGGCGGTCGCAAGATTCAATTCAACATAGAAAAAGCCCGACGTAATCTCTTGGAGGTATATCAATACCGAGGGGTTAAAGATCCAAAGGTCTTTAAGGATTGGAATACAAGAAAACTGCTGGGCAACTATAAATTTACCTTTCTTGAGCTCACTGAAGCCTATTTACAGGAGGGAGACAAAGAAGGGGCTTATCGGGCGATGAAAAAATTCAAAGATGTGTTCTCTCTGGGCTGGGCCGAATATTATACTCTGGTTGAGCTCTGCCGTAGAATGGGGAGGGAAGAGGAGGCAAAAGGTTATCTTGAGGAGGCCCTGCTCTCTGCCCAGGACGATCCCCAGGCAATAGGCTATTTAGCCGCTCTTGCGGAAAGATTGGGAGAAAGGGACAAGGCTGTAGAGGCTTATCAACGGCTGATCTCTATAGCCCCCTCTGCTCCGGATGGATATTATGGATTGGGAATGCTCTTGGAGAAAGAAGGGGATTACCATGGCGCCCTTCAGGCCTTGGAGAAACTTCTGCCCCTTTACCCCGAGGATGAACAACTGAAGCAAGAGCTTGAAGTCCTGCGGCAGAAGGCCGCTGCCCAGGAAAGTTTGAAGACGAAAGAATGAGGATTCTGGTCATCAACTGGCAAGATATCAAAAATCCTCTCGGTGGAGGAGCAGAGGTCCACCTTTTTGAGCTCTTTTCCCGTATTTCAAAATGGGGACACGATGTTACTTTGTTATGCAGTCGTTTCAAGGGTGCTAAAAGAAAGGAAATAGTTCAAGGAATCCGAGTTATCAGATGTGGGACAAGAGGCAGTTTTAACTTCTTTGTCCCTTTTGCATATTATGCGCTGCGCAAAAATCTTCAATTTGATGTTGTTGTAGAGGATATAAATAAAATCCCTTTTTACGGTCCGTTGTTTATCAAAAAACCGTTGTTAGGCATCATCCACCACCTTTTTGGTAAAACTATTTACAAAGAAGTTGCCTTTCCGGCGGCCACTTATGTCTATCTTTCTGAGAGATTAATCCCATTTTTCTACAGAAATATCCCGTTCACTGTTGTTTCTCAGAGTTCAAAGCAGGAATTATTACGGATGGGGATGAGGGGAGAGAACCTCACTGTGATTCACAACTGTGTAGATCACCAGCTCTACAGACCCTCAGGGCTGGCGAAATTTGATATTCCAACCGTCGCCTTTGTGGGACGGCTTAAGAAATACAAAAGTATTGACATATTAATAAAGGCAATGCAGATAGTCGCTGGTAAGATCGACAGGGTGAAACTTCTTATTATCGGCGACGGGGATTATAAAAACCAGCTGCAGAGGCTGACTACAAAACTTGGACTTGACAGCATTGTGGAATTCACCGGGTATGTAGAGGAAGGGCGAAAAGTAGAACTTCTGGAACGTTCTCATGTGGTTGTGAACCCCTCCCCCAAGGAGGGCTGGGGGCTGACAAACATAGAGGCGAATGCTTGTGGCACTCCAGTTATTGCCTCTGATGCCCCCGGGTTAAGAGATTCTGTTATCAACGGCCAGACAGGGCTGCTTTTTGAATATGGGAATATACGAGACCTTGCTGAGAAAATTCTCCTGATACTTGGCAATAGACAATTAAGAGAGAAATTCTCAAAGGGGGCATTGAGTTGGGCCTCTGGTTTTAACTGGGATGCGAGTGCTGCTGAAATGTTAAACCTGTTGAACCAGACTATCAATAAAAACAGAGTGCTGAGTACCCTTCAGAATTAACAGATACTTCCTGCCTTGGGAATGCGTGATGAGAAGAAAATTTCTAAAGGCACTTCAGGTACTGGTAAGCCTCTCCTTACTTGCCTTTCTGATTTCCAGAACCGATATTAAAGCAATCCTTTCCATAGTAAGCTCCTCCAATCTCCTCTTCTTAGCAGTTGCTTTTCTAATCTATGTCTCTACAGTTTTTATAATTTCTTACCGTTGGTATATCCTACTGCAAGCACAGGAGGTTAACCTCCCCCTTAGAAAACTTGTGTTACTGTATTTTATCGGCTTTTTCTTCAATAACTTTCTCCCCACAAGTGTGGGCGGTGATCTTTACCGGGCTTACGGCGCTGCCAAACAGAGTGGAAAAAGGGCTGTCTCTCTGGCCTCTGTCTTCACTGAACGGTTAATGGGGTTTTTGGCTATCACCGTTATGGTTCTATTCTCCTTGATATTCATAGCCCCAGCGATGGATGGTTACTATGTTCTAATATTGAGTCTCCTGTTCCTCTTTCTGTTGCTATTTTTGCTGCTCATCTTTCTTAATCGGCGGTTCTTTCTGTACCTCACACAGATTTTGGGAAAGATAAAGACAATGGGAATAGGGGAAAAATTAGTCCATTTTTCTGAATCGGTGAATGTCTACTGTCGCTATTCCAGGGCACTGCTAAAGGTCTTTGTCGTCTCCCTCTGTTATCAACTGTTCATGGTCCTGTTCAGTTACTCCGTCAGCCAGGCCCTTGGACTGGGCCTATCTGTCTTTGATTTCATCCTGTTCGTCCCGGTGATTGGACTCATAAGTATGTTTCCTCTGTCGGTAAATGGGATTGGGATACGGGAGGCAGGATATATATTTCTGCTCTCCAGGGTTGGCAGAGGTAGTTCCGAAGCCCTCTCGTTATCATTAATGATTTACGCCATAGGTGTTGCCGCCAGCCTCATCGGGGGAGCGCTGTTTGGGCTTCAAAGAATGGAGGGCAAGGGAGAGGGAGCATTTAGGACTAACTCACTCAGCCTTCTTGCGAAATCCGGGACTGGGGATACTAAACCCGATGTAGTAGCTAAGAGATTTGCGAGAGAAAACAGGTCGGAGGAAAAATGAGAGGAAGAAACAGGCTTCTTATTATTATACTGGCGATTGGTTTGTCTGTTTGGGGTACTCCTTGCAGCGGCAGGGGCTTCAGTCCGCGGGCAGA
>CAZQSC010000186.1:0-4610 GCA_964595705.1 uncultured bacterium
GGTGTCTACGGCGTAGTTTAGCTGCGAGAGCCGGGTGAAATGTCTGACCACCTCAGGCTCACTTAACTCAGGCAAAGGCAGATTCTTACGGAGGTGTCGCTTGGAGATAAGCCTTTCCAGCTCCTCCTGGGGAACATCACATCGGGGCAGAGAGACCCCTACCCTGCCCTTTCTGCTTATCTCAAAGACCAGTCTTTCTTTCATTGCTGTTCTCCAGTTTCGTTTAACGCCTTAACAAACCCATCTATCTGTCCTTTTGTCCGTTTCTCGGTAACACAGACCAAAAGCCCATTTGGGTATTCGGGGTAGAATCTCTTCAGTTCTAACCCGCCGATTATCTTTCTCTTCAACAAGCTCTGGTTGATCCTTTCGGGAGAGGAGGGGCAACTGACGGTGAACTCTTTGAAGAAAGCCCCGGGGAAGAGGGAAGAGAACCCGCTCAGTTTCGAGATTTCTCTCCAGGCGTAGTGGGCCTTTCTCAGGCAGAGGAGCGCGACTTCCCGCAGGCCTTCTTTTCCGAGGGTTGTCAAGTAAACAGCTGCAGCTAAAGCGTTTAAAGATTCATTGGAGCAGATATTAGAGGTGGCTTTTGCCCGGCGGATGTGTTGTTCCCTGGTCTGAAGCGTCAGTACAAACCCCCGTCTGCCCTCTGAGTCGACGGTTGCTCCTACCAGTCGGCCCGGCATGTTGCGTAGGAACTGCTCTCGGGTGGCAAAAAAGCCCAGGTAAGGCCCTCCGAAACAGACCTCGCCTCCCAGGGCCTGTCCTTCGCCCACGGCAATGTCTGCTCCGTAGGCCCCTGGGGGTTGTAGAATCCCCAGGGAGATGGGATCGACGCTTACTACAAACAAGGCCCCCACCCGATGGGCTATCTGGGAAATCTCATCGGCTTCTTCCAGCAGGCCGAAGAAATTCGGGTGCTGTACCACTACCGAGGCCACCTGGTCGTCCAGTTTTCTCTTTAACCAGTCTATGTCTGTCAGGCCTGAAGCACAGGGTATCTCTGCGGCCTCTACAGGCATTCCCTGAAGGTAGGTCCTCACCACCTGCCGATATTCGGGATGGAGGGCTCGGGAAAGCAGAACCTTTTCTCTGCCGGTCACCCGGTGGCTCATAAGAACCGCTTCAGCTAAGGCGGAAGCTCCATCATACATCGAGGCATTGGAGACCTCCATCTCGGTAAGCTGGCAGATCAGGCTCTGGTATTCGTAGATGGCCTGCAGTGTCCCCTGACTTATCTCTGCCTGATAAGGGGTGTAGGAGGTGTAGAATTCGGCCCTGGAGAGTATATGTCTCACCACGCTGGGGATGAAATGGTCGTAGGCCCCCGCTCCTCGAAAACAGACATAATCGTCTATGTTTACGTTCTCAGCACTCAGTCGTCGGGCGTGTTCTACCAGTTCCTGTTCAGACAGAGCAGAAGGCAACTTCAGTGGAGTTTCGAGCCTCACCTGGAGCGGAACGTCAGAGAAAAGCTCCTCTACACCGGCCAGACCGATGGTCTGGAGCATCTCTCTTCGATCCTCATCGGTGTTGGGGATATAGTGCATCTTACCCCACCTCCTCCTGTTGTTTCACCCATTGCTTGTAGTCGCTGGGGCTCAGAAGCCCCTCCATTTCCGCAGGATTGGCAATCTCCACCACTAAAATCCACCCCTGGCCGTAAGGGTCCTGGTTGATCAACTCTGGCCTCTCCACCAGTTTCTCGTTCACCTGGACCACCTTGCCGCCCACCGGGGCATAAAGTTCAGAGACCGCCTTAAACGACTCCACTGTGCCAAGGCTCTCTCCTTTGGTTAATTCCGTTCCCAGTTGAGGAAGCTCGACAAAGGTGATGTCACCCAGGCGGTCCTGAGCATAGTAGGTTATCCCTACTTTCCCTATACTACCCTCTACCTTCAACCACTCATGGGTCTTGGTGTATTTAAACCCTTCCGGGTACATCGTCTCCCTCCTCTATTTGTGTGATGGTTGAATCGTTTGTTTACATGAGCTTGTTAGATTATGAACAACGAACTCAAAAGAAATGTCTCAAAAGCAGGTTTTCCTCATTTGGGCCTTTGAGTTTGACATTCTGGATTTTGGCATTATCGAGTTAATCTGCTGTCTTTTTTACCCGTGGTTTACAAAAAGGCAGGTGGACAATCCTCGCCGGGTAGTTTTCCCCCCTTATCCCCACTGAGATGCTGGTACCAGGGCGGGTATATTGAAGCTTTACATATCCTAAGCCGATTCCTTTCTGGAGGGTGGGAGAGAAAGAGCCGCTGGTTACCTCCCCAATCTTCAGCCCTTCGGCAAAAAGGGGATATCCTTTTCGGGGGGCTATCCTGCTTTCCATCTGGAATCCGACCAGTTTTCGTCTTACACCTTCTTTTTTCTGTTTTTCCAAGGCTTCTCTGCCGATGAAATCGCCCTTGTTCAGTTTGACGGTCCAGTCCAGTGCTGCCTCGAAAGGGGAGGTAGTTTCGTCGATATCATTGCCCCAGAGTCGGTATCCCATCTCCAATCTCAGAGTGTCACGTGCCCCTAAGCCTATGGGTTTAAGTGTGTAGGACTTCCCCGCTTGCAAAAGGAAGTTCCACAGCTTCGGTGCTTCAGGCCAAGCGATATAAAGCTCAAAGCCGTCTTCCCCGGTGTAACCGGTGCGGGACACAAAGGCGTTGACATCTCCTATTTCTACCTGAGTGAAGTGGTAATAAGGAAGTTGAGAGAGATTTCCCTCGGTTAGTCCTGTTAGAATCTTCTCTGCCTTGGGTCCCTGGAGGGCTATAAGGGAAAGCTCCTCGCTTATGTTCTCTACCTGTACCTCCGCCTCTCCCTTACTCTGTCTTTTAATCCAGGCGTAGTCTTTTTCAGTGTTGGCGGCGTTTACCACCAACAAGAAATCCTCCTGGTCTGTTCTGTAGACCAGAAGGTCGTCTAAGATGCCGCCCTGGGAGTTACACATAGGAGTGTACAACACTTCTCCGGGGTTCAGGTGCGCAAGGTCGTTGGTAACCAGCCGTTGTGCTAGATGAAAAGCCCCTTTGTCCCGCAGTCTTATCTCTCCCATATGGGAGAGGTCGAACAGGCCGGCAGATTCCCTCACCCAGTGGTGTTCTTCCGAGATGCTGGTGTACTGGAGGGGCATCTGCCAGCCGGCGAACCGGACCATTTTCGCCCCTAGATTTAGGTGAATCTGATGTAAGGCAGTAATCTTTACCATAAAATCTGCTCCTTGGTTAAAAAGCAACCTCTCCATAGGAAGGCGCCCAAAACCCATTTTTACCGCAAAGACACCCAGAGGGGTTCGACATCTTGAATCCCTACTGGCTGAAAAACAAAAAGGACAGCAGGATTAGAAACTGCTGCCCTCTGTCCTTTCACCTGAGAGATTACCCCTTTGGTGGCCTATTGAAAGACTCTCTCCAGAGGTTCCGTCCGGCTATCGTCCTTTTACCTGAAAGTTTCGACCGCGGGTGGGTCTTGCCTCTTCGGTGCCGCCACAGGGACGGTCTCTCCGATAGCCATCATCCGGAAAGTAGTTTATTGATAGTCTTGTAGAGCGTGAAATCTTTCACTGACTTTGGCTTGTTGCTGTTGTTTCGGCTATATCTTTGTAGGGGCGAACGGCTGCTCATCCGCCAAGGCGAAAGGTTTCTCAACACCCCGGGGTAAGAGCAACCACCTGTGCCACAGGAAGCCAGGTCTAATGTTCGGAAAAAGAAGCCCATTACAGCCCATTACAAAATTATAATGCCCAAACAGACCAATGTCAAGGCAATTTTGTAGATAATTAGACCCGGCCTTCCCCTGGGCAAACTGATTTTCAAAAATGTCTTGCAATTGCCCGAAAATATGTTATAATTTATACTCTGATTAAGAATTGAGCTTCGGCAAGTTTGATGTTCTCCTGGCTAACCCCCAGTATCCAAAGAAGGGACAAAGTTCACTAAGAATACATACTCTACGCCTGGTTTCAATACTCCTTTTTGTTTCAAACTGACAAAATCGGCTTCTATCTCTGAAATTCTGCGCTCTTTGTGCCCCCTCTGCGGCCTTTGCAGTTAAATCCCCAGCCCAGCATAAGGAGATGCCAATGAGAGTTCTGGTCACCGGGGGAGCGGGCTTTATCGGCTCTCACATCGTGGATAAATTGGTTCAAGAAGGCTATGAAACAGCGGTGGTGGACAATCTCTCCAGCGGCAAGCGTGAGAATTTAAACCCCCAGGCTCAATTCTACCACCTCGACATCAGAGACAGCCATCTGGAAGAGGTGTTTCGTGCTGAGTCCCCAGAGTTTGTGATCCACCAAGCCGCTCAGCCCAGCGTGCCGGTTTCGCTCAAAGACCCGATAGAAGATGCCCGGGTCAATGTGCTGGGCACACTGAATCTACTGGAGTGCTGTCGGTTACAAGGTGTCAAAAAAGTGGTCTATGCCTCTTCCGCCGCGGTCTACGGACACCCCACTGGCTTGCCCGTGACCGAAGAGGGTCCTATCCGGCCTCTTTCCCCATATGGAATAAGTAAATATACGGTGGAATCTTACCTGCAGGTTTATTATCTTACCTACGGCATAGAGTACGTCGTTTTGCGCTATGCCAATGTCTATGGACCTCGCCAGGATGCCT
>CAZQSC010000187.1:0-4610 GCA_964595705.1 uncultured bacterium
CCTCCGGTGGCCTCAACAGTAAGGCTGTTGAAACTGATATCCACGATCTTTGCCCGGAAGATGTTAACAATCTGCATAATCTCCGATCTCATCGCCGGGGTAGCAGCCACTTTGATAAGCAGCAGTTCTCGCTCAACGAAATCCTCCCCCGTCATATCGATCACTTTAATCACATCGATCAGCTTGTTAAGCTGTTTAGTGACCTGTTCTAAAATCCGGTCGTCTCCTTCTACCACGATGGTCATTCGGGAGATAGTTGGATCTTCGGTCTCACCCACGGTAAGACTGTCGATGTTAAACCCCCGCCCTGAGAAAAGACTGGAGACACGGGCGAGCACACCGAAGTGATTCTCAACCAGAACTGAGATAGTGTGTTTCATTATGCCATCCTTTCTATCATCTCGTTGATTGCCTTTCCTGCTGGAACCATGGGGAAGACCTTCTCCTCAGGGGCGATGTGGAAATCCAGAACTACTGGCCCTTCGGTGGCAAGTGCCTCTTCGATGCTGTCTCGGACATCTTTCGGATGGGTGACTTTTATGCCTCTCACTCCGTATGCCTCGGCCACTTTTACAAAATCGGGCCCCACTTCCAAAGAGGTGGCCGAATAACGCTTGTTGAAGAACAACTCCTGCCATTGTCTGACCATCCCTAAATACTTGTTGTTCATAATGGCGACCTTAACTGGCAGCTGGTGTTGGACCACAGTGGCCAACTCCTGAATATTCATTTGAAAACTGCCATCTCCGGCAATATCGAAGACGGTCTCATCGGGTCTGGCAATCTGAGCGCCTATAGCAGCGGGAAAACCATAGCCCATTGTTCCCAATCCCCCGGAGGAGATGAAGGTTCGAGGGCGGCTGTATTTATAATATTGCGCTGCCCACATCTGATTTTGTCCCACTTCGGTGGTAATAATTGCCTTCCCCTTTGTCGCCTCATAGATCTGCTCTATTACATATTGGGGTTTGATAACCGTTGGACTTGCCTCATAGGAAAGCGGGTCCTGCTTTTTCCACTGCTTGATCTTTTCATTCCACTCCGATTGCCCCTTTGAACCTACAATCCGGTTCAACTCCTTAAGTACCTGTTTGGCGTCTCCCACCACCGGGATGTCCACTGCCACATTCTTGCTGATAGCCGTCGGGTCAATATCGATGTGGACTATTTGGGCAGAAGGGGCGAAGGCGTCCAACTTCCCGGTGACTCTGTCGTCGAACCTGGCCCCAATGGCGATGAGCAGGTCAGACTCCATAATGGCATTGTTAGCGTAGCGAGTGCCGTGCATCCCAGGCATTCCCAGGTTAAGAGGGTGGTCAGAGGGAAAAGCTCCCAGACCCATTAAGGTTGTGGTGACAGGGATATTGATCTTCTCCGCCAGCTCTCGAAGTTCCTTCGTCGCCCCTGAGCTGATAACCCCGCCCCCTGCACATATAACCGGTCTCTTTGCCTCCCGGATAGCCTGAGCTACACGCTTTATTTGTTGTGGATGCCCTTCATACTTAGGTTTATACCCTCGGATGTTCACCTTCTGGGGATAGACAAACTCTACTTTGGTTTTGGTCACATCTGCGGGCAGGTCTATTAGCACCGGCCCTGGGCGTCCGGTAGAAGCGATGTAGAATGCTTCTTTTACTGTTCGTGGCAACTCTGATGTATCCTTCACCAGGTAGCTGTGTTTAGTGATCGGACGGGTAATCCCGACGATATCCGCTTCCTGGAAGGCATCTGAACCGATCATAGCTGTGCCCACCTGTCCAGTAAAGGCCACTATGGGGATCGAATCCATATAGGCTGTGGCAATCCCGGTAACTAAGTTAGTAGCTCCTGGGCCGGAGGTGGCGATACAGACCCCGACTTTGCCACTGGCACGGGCGTAGCCATCAGCAGCATGAGCAGCCGCTTGCTCGTGGCGAGTCAGTATGAATCTTAACTGTTTCTCATCATAAAGAGCATCAAAAATGGCGATAACCGCCCCTCCAGGAATACCAAAAAGGGTATCCACCCCTTCTTTTTTTAAAGATTCGATTAAAATTTCAGCACCTGTCAGTTCCATATAAAAACTCCTTTCGACTTTCTCCCCCTTCTGGCTTCAACCCTTATTGCTCTGCTGGGTCTTCTGTCTGTCCAGGTTAGCAAATCAAGTCTTCATCACCTCAACACTGCCCCAGTAGCTGCTGAGCTCACCAGTTTAGCGTAGCGAGCTAAATATCCTTCTTTGACTTTAGGCTCAGGAGGGTTCCAGGCGGCTAAGCGTCTGGCTTTCTCCTCTTTGCTGATCAACAGTTCCAGCTTCCTGTTGGGGATGTCGATCAGGATTCGGTCGCCGTCTTTTACGATGGCTATGGGACCTCCTTCAGCGGCTTCTGGGGAGATATGACCGATGCAGGGGCCTCTGGTGCCACCCGAGAAGCGTCCATCGGTGAGCAGTGCTACCGAGTCTGAAAGTCCCATCCCCACAATAGCCGAGGTGGGGGATAGCATCTCCCGCATCCCTGGCCCACCCTTAGGTCCTTCGTAGCGGATTATCACTACATCGCCGGGGAGAATCCTCCTCCCGATGATGGCTTGCATCGCCTCCTCTTCTGAATCAAACACCTTGGCTGTGCCTTCAAAACGTCTTGTTTTCTCTGAAACCGCACTCTGCTTAACCACCGAACCATCTGGGGCCAAGGAGCCTTTAAGCACCGCTATGCCACCTTCGGAGTGATAGGGGTTGTCTAAACTGCGTATGATCTCTCTGTCGGCTACCTCAGCCTCTTCGGCAATCTGGAGGATGCTCTTGCCTGTCACAGTAGGGCAGGGGTTCAACTTCTCCTTCAGAACAGCGAGCACGGCGGGAATACCACCGGCATACTCTAAGTCTTCCATAAAATAGTCACCGCCGGGGCGCAGATTGGTGATGTGGGGAGTCTCTCTGCTTATCCGGTCAAAGAGCTCTAAAGGTAGCTTTACACCGGCGTCGTGAGCTATGGCAGGGATATGTAAAGCGGTGTTGGTTGAACCTCCCAGGGCCATATCTATTCTGATGGCATTCTCAAATGCTGCCTTGGTCATAATCTTTCTGGCGGTCAACCCTTCTCTCACCAGCCCCACAATGCGCTCTCCACTCAGGTAGGCAATTCGCTTCTTCTTGGCCATACCTGCCAGGGCAGCGGCGCAACCCTGAAGCGACATCCCCAGAGCCTCGGTGACGCAGGCCATAGTGTTAGCAGTGTAGAGTCCCTGACAAGCACCGGGCCCAGGGCAGGCCTCCATCTCCAACCTGGCCAGCTCTGTCTCGTCGATCTGGCCGGCATGATAACGGCCTACTGCCTCAAAAGTGTCTCTCACCAGAGAAAGCTTCTTCATCCGGTATCTTCCAGAAAGCATAGGTCCAGCAGTAACCACAATAGCAGGTATATCCAGCCGACCGGCGGCCATAAGCATCCCCGGAGTGATCTTGTCGCAGTTGGTGAGCAGCACTATGCCGTCGAAGGCGTGGGCTTCGGCCACCGATTCTACTGAATCAGCGATAAGCTCCCGGGAGGGCAGAGAATATTTCATCCCTTTGTGCCCCATAGCTATGCCGTCGCACACCCCTGGAATTCCGAACAGAAAGGAAACTCCACCACCAGCATTTATTCCCTTCTCTATCGCCCGTTCCAGTTCTCGCATCCCAATGTGACCAGGAATAAGGTCGTTAAAACTGGTCGCCACCCCGATGAAAGGCCTGTCCATTTGACTTTTATCAATGCCAGTAGCATAAAGCAACGCCCGGTTGGGGGTTCTCTCCACCCCTTTCTTAGTCCTGTCGCTTCTCATCCTTTTCCTCCAAATATAAATGTAGCTGGCTTTTGATGTTCCCTGTGGAAATACCTATGCCAACTCACTCTTTAAAACAGAGTAAGCCAGCCTCAGGATAGCACCACTAGTAGGGATAAGCCAGCTAACGACAATAGTAAAGAAAAACTCCCCTTCTGCTCAGGGGTGAAAATACTGAACGGGAAATGGGTCGACTTTCTGACTGTCCTGTATTGCGGGGATATTCTCAGCATCTTAAGAGCCCAGAGATAATAGATATCACATTTCTCCCATTTTTTCAGAATATACTGCACATATACAATTTTGTCAAGGGAAAAAATGCACTGGAAGTTAATTGGCCACTGGTGAAGATTCTGTCGAAAAAGGCCGATTTAACAAAAAGCGAATTCAAGGACCTTAGTAAGGCCAAATTGCCTAAAAAATCTATTTTTCGACAGAATCTGGTAAGCAGCGGGTTAAGTTCACTAACATCCTTATGACTTAAACCGAATTAACCTTCCCCAGGTTCCAAACCTGCGGGAGGTTTCAGTAGCCACTGGGATTAGTCTTTCAAATTTGTCTTGACGACTCTCAATTTATTCTTATATTATGAAGAATCTGAAAAACCAGTTGAGTTTTCCCTCTGCTGGTCTGTAGCCGAAGTTTCCGAACTTCGCAAGGCTTTCTCAGGGCGAGCTTTGGAAGAGTTGGCTACGGACCAGATTTTGCGGCGAGCAGTGATGGAGATAAATAGACTCAAAGATTGGCCAAAGGTCAGAAAGATTATTCGCTGGGCCTTAGAGGAGGACATAGGCACAGGCGACATT
>CAZQSC010000188.1:0-4595 GCA_964595705.1 uncultured bacterium
GCAACTGCGTGTTAGAGGAACCAGGCCGGCTTGCGATGTACTATCACGGCCGCGAGAGGATCTCCGCCGCTTGGAATGATTAAAAAGCCTAACATCTTGATCATAGTGATGGACACCCAACGGGTGGACAACCTCTCCTGTTACGGCTACGCTAAGGAAACCACCCCGAACTTGGAGAGGATAGCGGAGGAGGGCACACTTTTTGAGGTGATATCCCTCGTTAAAAAGGCGGATTGGAGAGGTTTCGCTTAGAAGTCTCGACAACTAACTATCGATCGAGCTGGATGTGTCGCATGGTGGGTCTGTAAACTGGTGAGGCTATAAAAAACCGCAAGGGAGGTAAAATGGCGGATAAAGTTAAACTCGCCTTCATCGGAGCGGGCGGAGTCGTCCACCTGTCCAGCCGTGGGGTATTGGTCGTCCTGGCCACATTTGCCCTGGCCCACTTGGCGAGAAATCCGATTCTGAAATCACAGAGCCGACGCACTTACGCCGTCCAGTTCGTGGGTACGGTGCTGGTGGTAAAGGCCCCTTGAGGGATACCTTATTGTCTGTTTGTAATTAACCGAAAGGGGAGCATCATGCGGATTCTATTCCTGATTACTGTGGACTGTGACCTCCGCTGTGAGGATGTAGGCCTGCGGCAGAAAAGTCTGAATGTACTCTTGGATGTCTTCAGTGAAACTGGACTGTCCGGACACATCACCTGGTTCGCAAATGAGAACGACTTCCAGCTCACGAAAAACCACCAGGCGTTCCTGCAGGAGATACTCAGGCGCGGAGACAACCTGGGGATCCACGACCACTTCGAATCCTTCAAGGGTGTTTACAAAAGGGAAGCGATAAGGAAGTTTTGTCACCGGTCGAAGGAGGCTATGGAGAGGTGGCTGGCGGAGAACGGTTATTCCGTGAAGTTCTGGCTTCACCGTAATGGCTGTCTTGTGCAACAGCCGGAGGTCTACGCCGCTCTTAAAGACCTCGGCTATACTGGGGTCTCCGAAATCTGGCCGGGGAAACAGGGTGTGGATCGAGACGGCCACCCGGCCTTCGATAACCGCTCGGTGCCAATAGGAATCATGCCCTATCGGCACGACGAGATGAACTTTTCGGATTGGAGCTCAAAAGAAGGACACTTTGTCCAGATTCCCATAATGCAGATGTTCCTAAAAGATCTCAATTACTCTTCAATGGAACGTTGGATTCAGACCTTTGAGGAGAGATCCGTTGATCCCGGAATTTTGGTCTGGGTGTTTCATCCCTATGAGATCTTAGACCGGAGCCGACAGCGGATATCCTCTGAGGCCATGGGGATTCTGAAATCCCATATAGAGCGCTGCCGATCTGAATACGAGGTGGAATTTACCAATGTAAAAGAAGCGCTTTCAGAAATTGGATGTTGATTTCCCGCAGGTTCCAAAAACCTGGGGGAGATTGGGAAAAAATAAAGGAGCGCGCTGTGATCAAACACACCGGTCGCAACGGGCTCAACCACACCGGGAGATCGGGAGTGGAAAAATGGTATGATGGAATGGCGGATAATTAGAGCAACCGTTCAAGACAGCTTGAGAGATTCTCAACATGCTGAGAAAAATTAAAGGAGTCCAAGAATGTCAGACGAACTTTACCTGGTCTTCACCATGGATTGCGAAAGGATAGCTCGTTTCTCCCCACCTGGCGGGCCCCAGGACTGGAACATCAGCGAAAGGGCTATCAGGGGGTTCGCCGAAACCTTACTGGAGAACAACCTGATCGGGACATTCTTCATCGTTCCTGAGACGGCTCAGCGGCACAGGGAGCTTTTCTTAGAGCTGGAAAAGGAGGGTTTCGAGCTGGGGATGCATTATCACGCCCAGGCCTTTCTGGATGGAAGGTATAAGAAGTACCTCGGGGAGTATTCCTACGAGGAACAATACGAGCAACTCGAGGCTGCCAAGGATTACTGGGAGAAGGCCTTGGAAAGAAGTGCGGAGAGTTTCCGAGCCGGAAATTGTTCTGCCAGCGATGATACCTTTCGTGTATTAAAAGAGCTCGGTTTTCGCCAAGGGAGCACTTATATTCCCGACAGGAATATCCCGAAGTTCGCTGCCGTCTGGGTAGGGGCTTACCCTTATGCCCATCATACCCATTCTTCGAACCGCCTGATACCCGGAGATATGGAATATTTCGAGGTGCCCATTACCGCCGATCCAGAGCGAAGTAGAGTATGGGGAGGGAAGGATACACTTCAGTTGCGCATAGAACAGGTAGGAAAGGAGGTAAGCCCTCAACAGCACCTCGATCTGATAGACAGGATAATACGGGATCAGGTGGAAAAGGAGATCCCGATAAAGACGATCGTTCCAGTGACGCATAACTTCTTCGATTACTCGGACAGGGAAAACCCACTCCAGCGTCATCTGGCTCGAGTGGCAAAGTACTTCTGGGAAGCGGCCGAGCGATTTGGACTGAAGCTCATGCCGGCGACGATTAAACAGATACATCAGGCAGCAGACGCACTTTAACGTCGAGCCCGGGAGGGCTCTCCCACGAGGAGGACCTAAGCCCTTTTTGATGTACTGAAGTGTACACAACTATTATAATCACAAGAGGAGAAGTGATGAGGTGTAAAGACAAATCCGCCGTAACAAATTGGTCGGACCAGGGGGTGATTCACACGTCGAACAGCCCCCACTGCAGGCTCCATTCTGTACCGATAAGGGCCGTGCAGATTGACCAAGGGTTCTGGAGACCGCGCCTGGAGGCGAACAAAGAAAGGGGCATTCCGAGGCTGTTAGAGCTATTGGAGGAACACGGTGTGGTGGACAACTTCCGCCGTCTGTCGGGAAGGAAGAGAGTCGAGCGGCGGGGGGCATTGTTCACGGACTCCGACCTCTACAAGTGGATGGAAGGGGCGGCATTCGTGCTTCAATCCCAGGGCGAGCTGGAGCTGCGGAAGACCCTGGAGGGCATCATCGACGATGTGCTCGCTGCTCAGGGAGAGGGCGGATACCTCAACACCTACTTTGTAGACGAACGTGCTGGGGAGCGATTCCAACGCTTAGAGACCGACCACGAGTTTTACTGCTGCGGTCACCTGATCCAGGCAGCGGTGGCATACTATCGAGCCACCGGCCAAACAAAGTTTCTGGACGGGGCAAGGCGGTTTGCGGACTACTTGATAACGGTGTTCGGGCCGGACAAAAGGCAGGGCAAATCTGGCCATCCCGAGCTGGAGATGGCGATGGTGGAGCTGTATCGCACTACGGGTGATCGTCGTTACCTCGATTTCGCCGGTTTCCTCTTAGATCAGCTTGGATTCACCTTCTTGTCAGGGATGAAAGGTCATGCGGTTCGTGCCGCATACGCCTGCTGCGGGGCGGCGGACTACTATGCCGAGATAGGCGATAACTCTTTCGGCCAAACACTGGAGCGGCTCTGGGAGGATATGGTAGAAGGGAAGATCTACATCACCGGCGGAATCGGCGCCAGACATGCTGGTGAAGCTTTCGGGGAACCTTATGAGCTGCCTAACTTCAGGGCCTATGCCGAGACCTGTGCTGCTATTGCCAACATCATGTGGAACTGGAGGATGCTGCTGGTCACCGGAGAGGCCCGGTTCGCCGACCTGATGGAGAGGACGCTTTACAACGGCTTCCTTGCCGGGGTCTCATTGGATGGCACCAGATATTTCTACGTGAACCCTCTCGCTTCCTGGTCTGGTGCAGAAAGGCAGGAGTGGTACGGTTGTACCTGCTGTCCTACCAATGTGGTGCGTATGTTTGCCTCGCTACCGGGTTATTTCTACAGCACCAGCGCCGAGGGCATCTGGATACATCTTTATGACAACTCCCGGCTTGATTGGCACCTTGAAGGAGGGCAAGACGTCTCTGTCGTCCAGAGGACCCAGTATCCCTGGGAGGAAAGCATCGAGATCACGGTCAATCCTGAGTCCTCAGCACATTTCGCCCTGTTTTTACGCATACCGGGATGGTGCCAGGAGGCAAAAGTGGTGGTCAATGATGCGGAGGTGCCTAAAGTTCCTCAGCCCGGAAACTATCTGAAACTGGAGCGCATCTGGAGCCCTGGAGACAAGGTCGAGCTCGAGTTCCCTATGCCGGTCACTCCCGTGGAGGTCCATCCGAGACTGAGGGAAAACACCAGAAGCGTAGCTGTGATGCGGGGACCGATCGTATACTGCATCGAGGGTGTGGACAATCCCGATATACCAGTGTTGGACGTACAGTTGGGGGTGAATCCAAAGTCCTCTGAGCGGATGTTTGTTCACGAATTCCGACCGGAACTTCTCGGTGGAGTCACCATTGTGCGTGCGAGGGCTTCGATGCCGACGAATCAATTTCGAAAGCCGCTTTACTGGCCTCTCCAGGAGCACAAGCCCGAGCCGAGGAGGGAGGCCCAGGTTACGCTCATCCCTTACTATGCTTGGGCTAATCGAGGGCCCTCCCCGATGCAGGTCTGGATTCTGGAAAAGAACAGCTAATATTAACCTCATAAAATTTAACCCAGATTTGGAAAAGCCCCTGTAAAGATTTTTCTATCTCTTGCCCAGATTCTGCTGAAGAATGGCAATTTCACAGAAAACGTGCGCCATTCTACAC
>CAZQSC010000189.1:0-4581 GCA_964595705.1 uncultured bacterium
CACTATGTAAAGTAACATATTTTGCCTCAAAGGGCAAGTTTTTTACGAGGGGACAACTTCCCTGCACTACGAGTTCTACCCTTACAGGCTTTCGATTGGTAGACGCAGGCTTGTGCTACCTTCCTTTGTTTTCTGAAAAAAGGCCCACCGGGAGCGAGAGAAAGGTTTCAAAAAATCTGCGAATTTTTTTCTCGACAAGATGGTGTGTGTGTTATATTTAATATATATTACACAAGAAAGTTTGGAGACCATGTTAAAGAAGGTGATGAAACTGTGAGAAAATAGGACGATGGTAGATTCGGGGCGGTTGGTTTTAGAAACGTGAGATTAAGGTCAAACTTGAAAGGAGGTTGGTTAAGATGTTGTCAAGAAAAAGCTTAGCAATGCTGGCATTGGCTGTCCTTGCAATACTTCCATCAGTCTCCCCAATGGCAAGGACGATAACGGTGGACGACGACGGCCCGGCCGATTATCCTAGTATAGAAGAAGCAGTAAATGCGGCAGGCGGGGGAGACACCGTCTTTGTGAAAGCAGGAACTTATTACGAGTGTGGGATTGTCTTAACCCAGGCAGCCCTTTTGAAGGGTGAGGGACCGGATGTAACCAAGATAGTGGGGCGGATGGACGAGTTCTTCAGCAAAAACTGGAGTAGATACCAAAAAACATTTGAGCAGGTAGGTTCCTTTCCGCCAAAGGATAGGTCTGCACCCAGATGGAAGACTCGTACATTCATTGTGTGGGAAATCAGCTGGGTTGGAGTCCCAATTGAAGGGCTTACCTTAAGCTGGGAAGGAGAAGAAAGAGGAGTAGGGATTCTTGTGTCTTCGGGTTCTGTAACTATCAGTTAGGTGTAAGCTCGCAGAGAATCTCGTGGGAATTCTGCTGGGGACGGATTTAAATTGGCCACATTACCAGGTGATAGAGGCAAACACAATTACCGGAAACAACTATGGAGTGGTATGGTCCAGAGGATATGGCGATTACGGAGGACCCAGCCCTGGCAACGCTGACCACAATTGGTGGGGAACGGTTGTGGAATCGGAGATAAAGGCAGGATTCCTGGATACATTCATCCAATACTATCCTGAGGCAGAGAGTTGGCTTCACAATGAGGAAGCTTTTAGAGAAGTTTGCTATCCCTGGCTTGAGGGGCCTGTGGACATAGAGAACTTCGATGAAAGAGGTGAAGCAGGAGTCCATTATAACAACATCTATGGCAATGAGATCAACTTTGCAACCCCATTGCCCCTGAAGCAAACCGCAATCAGGCCAGCCAGTTGGGGACAGATAAAGAATAAGATGAGATGAAAGACAAGTTCTTGAGATAAGGGGGTGCATAGAAATGAAGAGAGCAACTGTGATTTGTGTGACCCTTGTTATGTGCTGGGTTTTTCTGGACAGTAGCGCTGTCTGGGGTTTCAACGCCGTTCATTATCCTGACACCTTGCTGTCGATCTCTGACGCCAAGGCCTTCTTTGACGGCCTGCACGTGGAGTCTGAGAATTGGTATATGGCCGCTTCTGCTGACTCAGGAACCTGGGAGAATCACCGCCAGATGGGGTACCCTGAAGAAGATTCACTCAAGCCCTGGATTCCCAGCACTGCCAGGCGTGTGATATCTTACATCCAGGCTTCTCATGTTGATGGTAATAGCAGAGATACCTACCTGAACCGTGCTTACGAGGGGCTGCAGTATCTGCTCTCAGAGCAAAAGGGCGATGGGCGATTTGAAAGTGAATGGGGTAAGACACTCCCAGACACGGGAGACATTCACCCTGAAAGCACCCTCGATGAGGTGTACGATACAGCACTTGGTGGAGTAGCACTTCTGGCAGGATACAGAGAGTTCGGAACCACGGCCTATCTGAACGGTGCAAAAGCGGCTGCCGATTGGACAATAACCGGCGGTGCACTCGAAAGCAACTATAGGTGTGATTCTGCTGATCCAAATTGGTCCACAGAATCTCCTCTTGAGGCGGCTTCTTTCTTTGCCAATGCCAATTATGTTGCTTTCATCGCCTGGCTTCTGGCCTCTGTGTATGAAGAGACAGGTACCAGCACTTACATAGACCATGCTGTCACCGCTTGCGACAGCATAATGGATTGGCAACTTGGTGATGGCACCTGGTATCATTACTTGGGGAGCTCGCCAGATCACGACAAGCGTATGGTCTACCACTGCATCACCCTGCGGGGCTTACTGGAGACCTACTGGGCTATCCAGAGGCGACCCAGGCTACGCCAGCTTTCAAACAGAGCTGGAAGGCTCCTCAATCACTGATGCCCTCAACTACATGATCGACCAGCAGAAGTCGAACGACGATAAGAAACTGCGTGAATACAAAGACGGCGCTTCAACCTGGGTCTCTGGACTGGAAGCCCTATCAATGGCCCACGATTATCTGGATAATGGGTCCGATCTTAACGGGCTTATATTCGCTCTGGCTCGACATACTCAAGATGTAGCTTATAAAGGCAGTGGATCCAGCCCGCCTTATAAGGCTGCCGAAGCAAGGCATCACGACATACTTAACTTCGGTTGGTATCTGTATAGCACCATCTGGGGAAAGATCTATCCAGGAGAAGTGTGGTCGGGCACCATAAGGCCAACCGGGGATGTGATTGTCTCCAGCGGCGACAGCCTCAAGATAGACCCCGGCACCACGGTGAAGTTCGCCACCTCCGACGACCAGAGCGGGGGCTGGAATAGCTCTCTCTGTGAGCTGATCGTCGAAGGCAAGTTGGTGGCTGATGGTACGAATGGCTCCATCACCTTGCAGTCGGTCAACGGAGGAACCACCAAAGGCGAGTGGTATGGGATTGTGTTCAAATCCACTGCAGATAATGCTAGTGTGGTCAAATACTGTAACATCAAGAACGCTTCTTATGGCATCTACTGCGACTATGCCAGTCCGGCCATCGAGTACAACACCATCACCTACTCAAGCGTCGGCATCAAAGGCGTGGCTATGTCGAACACTGGTAGCATCTCCCACAACACGATCCACAACACCGTCACCGGCGTAGCCCTCTACAGCAACTCAACCGTGCCGGTTATGTATAATGACCTCTCCTCCAACTCCAGGAGCCTTCATGCCGATGGCAGCACCCCCACCGTGCAGCACAATACCATGAATAACAACAGTAACGATGGTATGTGGCTGTTTAACAACGCAGATGTTACCCTTGGCAATAATCAGATCGGAGGCAACGCCGGCTGGGGGATGTGGTTGTGGGATGGAACCGATCCTGCGCTGGAGGGTCCTGGTGCCCACAACAACATCCACGACAACGGCAACAACGAGATTTATTGCGAAAACAACTGTGTCCCCTGGTTGGGAGAAGATCCTGAGTTGCCAGGCCACAACGACATATACGATGACACTGGGTATGCCATCTTTATCCTGCACACAGAACCCTACTCGAATCTAACTGCAGAGTGGAACTGGTGGGGTTCCGCCAGCCCTGACCCTAATGTTCTTTTCTGGCCGCACGACGCTGTAGACTACCAGCCTTACGATACGGCTTCCAACTTTGGAGCCGCAAAACCTGTAGCAGGTGCGGCAAAAGATGTGGTGTCGGTTCAGGATGCTCAGGATGTGGCCAGAGCGTTAAGGCTGGAGGCAGAAGAAAACTATACAGAGGCCATCGAGATCTACAGGACGCTGCTGGGCCGTACCACAGGAGACAGGTATGCTAGACGGGCCCTGGGCGGTCTGCACCGCAGCTATCTGGCCATAGGGGAAGGTTTCTCCGACTTCCGGGTACTTCTACTCGATTTTGCCCAACGGTGTCAGGATGCCGGCACCAGGGCCAAGGCCGAAGAGCTGGCCAGGCATGCCCTTGTAGCAGAGGGTAGGTACACAGAAGCCCTGGCAGAGTATCAGGAGATCATAGATGCCGGCGGCAGAAAGACCCTGGTAGCGATGCTCAAGACAGGGGAGATATACCTCCATAACCTGAGGGATCGAGAGACGGCAAAGGCGATCTTAGAAGAAGTCGTAGGGAAGGCCCCTGAGGCCAGTCCCGAGGCATTGGCAGCCAGGATGCTGCTGAAGGACTTGGAGGCCATGCCAGGGCTTGAGCCACCAGGACCTAAACCCAGAGTTGCGGAGAAGCCCTCAGGCCAGGAGCAGGTTGGCCTGTTGACCAACTACCCCAACCCCTTCAATCCGCAGACGGTGATCAGGTTTACCCTCTCCCAACCGGCCTTTGTCAATTTGGAGGTCTACAACCTCCTCGGGCAAAGGGTGAAAACCCTGGCCGAAGGGTTCCGGCAAGCGGGGGTGCACTCTGTGGATTGGGATGGAAGGGATGATAACAACAGAGAAACGGCCAGCGGGGTCTACCTCTGCCGGCTGGTGGTTGATGGGGGAAGGTTTGTGCAGGCAAGGAAGGTGGCTTTGATAAGATAGACTTATAGGGCCGGGGATAAACCCCGCCGCTAGCCCCTCCAACCTGTAGTGTAGCCCCTTTATGGGGCGTAGAGCTTTCCTACGGAGGACAACTCTCCCTGGTACCCCACGGCGTCTTCTTGCAGTCATCTTTTTAAACTCAAAACCTGATCCGTTCGTAAAAAGT
>CAZQSC010000190.1:0-4572 GCA_964595705.1 uncultured bacterium
GAGTTTATTAAACAACTGCCTCAGGGCTATGAGACCCAGGTGGGCGAACGAGGTGTACAGCTTTCGCAAGGACAAAAACAGAGAATTGCCCTGGCACGGGTGCTTTTACTGAATACGCCTATTCTTATTCTCGATGAGGCTATCTCAGCCGTAGACTCCGAGTCGGAATTAAAAATCCTGCAGGCATTGAAAGAGATCCGGGAGGATAAAACCACTATTGTTATTGCCCATCGTTTATCAACCATCAAGGACGCGGATCAAATTTTGGTACTGGATGGGGGACGGATTGCAGAAATCGGAACCCATAAAGAACTTTTCATAAAAGACGGAGCTTTTACTCACCTTTATCAAGGCTCAGAAATATATGAAGTTATGAGTGGAGACAAATGATAGAAAAAGAGAACAGTGATGAACTATCAGGAAAACGGGGCTTCAGTTTTGTCAGAACTTTCTTGAGATTGGTCATTCTAACTTTTTCCTTTTAATTGCTATCGCCGGCCTTCTCGTATGGCGGTTTAGTGTTGATGTGACCGTTAAAGCTCAGGGGGTAATAGAACCGAAGGAGCTTGTCAAAATTAAACCGGAGATACCAGGAATCATTAAAGAGGTCTTTGTCCGAAAAGGGCAATGGGTCAAAAAGGGGGTCCTTCTATTCTGTCTGGATGACACGGAAGCGCGGATTCAACTTAAGAAAATTGATAAAGAGATCCAGGCCGCACAGGCCAAGTTAAGCAAAAGCAAAAAGGATTTGGAATGGGTCCAGGCAACCCTTATTGGCAAGCTAATGGAAGCCCAGGCCAACCTTGAGCTGGCTAAGGCGGATCTGAAAAGAGCGCAGAGACTGTATCAGCTTTCTTCATCGGTTTATGATAAAATTCACCGGTTGGAGAAGGCATTTCGGACGCCATTAGAAGTAAAAATGAAGAAAGTGATAGTTCAGAAGATGGAAGTCCAGTTGAAGGCAGCCAAAGCCAGTCTCGGGCAAATCGATGCGCGACGTTCCGAGGTCAAAGCGCTGGGGAATAATGTTGAGAAATTAAAACAAGAAAGATTGTACTATGAGGATATGCTGAAAAAGCACCAAATCTTTGCTCCCCAAGATGGCAAGGTGCTCACGTCTGGTCTGGAAAAGAGGATCGGCGATTATGTGACAACAGGAACAGAGATACTGGAACTCAGTCCTCTCAGGGACTGGATTGTAAAGGCATTTATAACGGAGGAGAATCTTCCTAAGGTCAAACCAGGCAATCGGGTAAATCTGTACCTTAAAGCATTCCCGTATATGGAGCACAAGATTTTTGAAGGCACTGTCGAGGATATTTCTCTTGTTCCGGGTCAAATCATCCGCTCTTCATCAACACCCCTCTATCTTGTGAGAATACGAATGGATGACCCAGATTTTTACAGTGGGCAACAGCCATATCCTCTCCGAAGTGGAATGAGCGCTGAGGTAAAGATCATAGTGGAACGCCAGCGCATTGCCAGGTTGATCTGGAAGAGGTTGCAAAAGACTGCAGGTAAGTTTGTAAAAAGTGATCTACATCCTATCGATTAGATTTGTTCAAAAAATAGTAGACTATAAATATGGCAAAAATCTTTAAATTTACACTTTTTCTTATATCCTTCTTAATTGCGTATCCTTCATCATCTGAGAGGCTTAGCAGTTTTTCTCTCAGCGAGGCCATAGGTTATGCTTTGAGCCACAATTCAGGCCTAAAGGCTGTCCAGGCACAAATGGAATCCAGCTGGCTGAACTGGATGGCTGTGGCTAAGAATTCGGGGTTCAGAACGGACCTAGTGAGTGAAATCTTCGCGGATGGGACAAATATCGCCGGTAATTCAAGACTCTCTATCCGAGAGGTAATCCCTACTGGTGGCAATATAAATATTTGGGGGACTGCTTTGCAGAAAGCCGAGAAAGCACAGTTGCTTAGGTTAAGTAGAACAAGGTGGGAATACGGACTGAGTCTGTCCCACTCCTTTTTTACCGATAACGTTCAGAAGTTAGCGACCCAGCGGGCTGAATATGAATGGCGGATTAGTCGTTTGACATGGGAGAAAGCAAAAAGAGAACTGATTTATCAGGTTGAGAAGTCGTTCTGGGAGGTAGCCGAAGCTAAAGAGTCCTTGAAGATCCATCAGGAGGCTGTAAGGGTTATCCGAAACTTAGTCAATTTACTCAAGGAACGTTTTCAAGAAGGAGTCTCCTCAGATGTAGACCTGTTGGAAGCGGAGATTCAGCGGGTATTCACAGAGACAAATTTAAAGAGGGCGGAAGGGCTTCAAATACAAAAGAGACTGGAGCTAGCGAATCTGCTGGGTCTCCCACCGAATTTTGAATGGGACATCATATACGTACCCCTAACGTCGGATTCCTTAATGAACAAAGACCTTCCTCAAGTTGAAAGCTTACAAAATCACCCCTCCTTGCAACTGTTTGATTGGCGAATTAAACTGACCAAGATAGATATCAAAGATGCCCAACGGGATTTCGATTTCAAGGTGGTGTTTACGGGGAGTTATCAAAGTCAGTTTTTAGAAGCGAACCTTTCTCAGCCAGCGGACGACTGGGGGGGTGGGACTGAAAGCTGTTATACCGCTCTGGGATTCACATATAACTGATTCTAACGTCGCTGGAAGGCTTCGGAAGTTAAACGCATTAGAGAGACAAAGAGAACAGACCCTGGCAGATCTCCGCACGGCACTCGTTCAGAATGTAGAGGACCTCAAGTCTGCTATTGAAACAGCCCAACTACTTTCCAACGCACTTAAATATGCCCAAGCAGATCTGAAACTGAAAAATGAACAGTTCCTTTCAGGGCTGACCGAGGCAGAGGATGTGCTTAGAGCCCAACAGAACCTGATTATGGTGGAACTAAATCTAATAAACACGTTGATTGACATTAAATCCACATTGGCATACATCTATTTTCTCACAGATGATGAAAGATATAAACAGTGGTGAATTCGCTTTTGCCTCCTACACCGGCAAAGGTGTCAAAGTCGCCGTTGTGGACAGTGGGATCGATCCTTCGCATCCGGATATTGGAGAGGTCAAAGGAGGGGTGAGAATCCAGCTGGACGAGGAAGGGAAGATTCTCCTGACAGAAGACTGGTCCGATGAGGTCGGCCACGGCACAGCCTGCGCCGGGATTATCCGGAAGAAGGCCCCGGATGTCGAGCTTTACAGCGTCAGAATCCTCGACGACGTCTCACTTTCGGCCAAGGGAAACGTCCTGGTAGAGGCCATCCGGTGGTGTGTGGCCCAGGGGATGGATGTGGTCAACCTGAGCTTGGGCACAACCGAAAAAGAACTTCTACCCGCCCTAAACGAGGTCTGCGACTATGCGGAGCAAGAAAGGGTAATGCTCGTCTCCGCCGAACATAACCAAGGGCGAGAAAGCTTCCCGGCCTGTTTTCCTAATGTCTTCGGGGTGGCCGCAGGGCAGGTTTACGGAAAGTGCGCCTATCTTTACCGAGAGAGCTATCCGATCGAATTTGTCGCTCGAGGCGACCGCCAGAAGCTGTGTTGGGTTCAGCCCAGATATGTCTTTTTGGGCGGCGCCAGTTTTGCCGCCCCTCATATCACCGCTCTGATTGCTTTGATCTTGGAGAGATACCCTAACGTCGATTTCCATCAAGCGAAGCAGATCTTGATAGCAAACTCCTCCCGGGGAAGGAATCGGCCCCTCGGCAATTCCACAAAGTGGTCCCCAGCCAGAATCTGCACCCCTGAAGAGTCACCCAACCTGAATCTCAGAAAACTTGACTGGATAAAAAAGGCAGCAATTTACCCTTTCAACAAAGAAATGCATGCTCTGGTTCGATTTCGCGACCTGCTAAAGTTTGAGATCGTGGCAGTGGGTGACCCAATAGGTAAAAGACTGGTGGGCAAAGATGCCGGGGAGGCAATTGGAGCAGAACCCATTGGCCTTAAAATCACCCATAAGCTTGAAGAAATTCTTGCCGATGCAGACACCCTGATTCTGGGTTATGTAGATCAGTTGAGCGGGGTGTTCAGGCGTGATCTGTTTAGAGAAATCTTACAGAAGACACTTGCTCTGGGAAGGCATATCTACAGCTTAGCTCCTGTCAGGCGCTCAGCTTACCCGGAGATTTTTGAGATAGCAGAAAGAAAAGGGCTGAAGATAGCCTTCCCCTTTATATCGTCAGAGGAGTTGAAGGAAATTCCCCCTGAACGGCTGTCGGCCCCCAAGAGCATCGATGTGCCAGTGGTGGGGGTATTTGGCACCAGCCCTCAGCAAGGTAAATTCACTACACAACTTGCTTTAAGGAGGATGCTCTTGAACCGGGGCTATCGAGTTGCCCAGATCGGCAGCGAACATCAATCCGAACTGTTCGAGTTTGATTTAACCTTTCCCTATGGGTACGCTTCCTCAGTATGGATACCGATGGAGGCCTATGTTCCCTATCTGGACTACAAGATATGGGAGGTCTTTCAACGCAAGAAGCCTGATATCCTGATTGTCGGGGCACAGTCAGGTACTGTTCCCTATAACTTCTCCGCATCCCCTCAAACAAGCTACACCCTTCCTTCACTGGCATTCCTGT
>CAZQSC010000191.1:0-4528 GCA_964595705.1 uncultured bacterium
CCTTTTCTTTACAAGAAAAGGGACCAAAAGAAGCGCGCTTTCCGTAGGCGTAGGGAAGAGGTAGGGTGGAATGGCTGAGGCCATAAGCTCTCGAGACAGCAGAATGTGGCTTCGTTTCTTGTGGCCGCTGACGGAAAGCGCAATCTCCCCCACCCCACCTCCAGGATTGGTCCGATGGTACTATACTCTGACGGCTTAAAGATACATTTTCCAGATTTTTTGTGAAAGTTCGGTTAAGGTTTGACTTGTTAGGAAAATAGAGATATATTAAAATAGTCAGAACTTATCTTAATGTCAACCTGTTTCGTGCCAGTGGAGGGGGCAAAGAGCAAAGCTTTGAGCCCAGGAGGAGAGTTTATGGAACCGATCAAGGTAGCATGCTACTCTGGATATAAAGGAGAAGAAAGGCCTGTGGCTTTCGTCTGGAGGGGTAAACGGATACAAATAGTGGAAATAAAAAACAGGTGGTATGAGCAAGGGGTAGAAGCTGGCAGAGGGACCAGAAGCTTCTTTCAGGTGAGGGCCCCTGACAACCGGGTGTACCTGATCTTCCAGGATCAGCTCTCGGGAGAATGGTTCCTGGAAACAGACTCTGGGGTATCGGCCTCTGGTTTCGGGTGCTCCTCTAAGAGCTCCTCGCCCAGCAACCGCATCAGTTCCCTCTTGGCCTGACTTCTGAGATAGCCCCGCCTGCCTTTGGGGGTGGAATGAAAGCCTCCCCTTTGCCGGGGAAGAGGGACCCTCACCTTTTGCCAGAAAGGTTTCTCTCTCCTTTTTGTCTTCCTCATTGTCCCGCTTTTTCAACCCACTCTTCTATCTACTCGGAGAACGCTGGGAAAAGCCCAAAGGCCTTCTGGAAATTCTGAGAGAGCTCATCGCCCTCCACTTTCAGATATTCGTGAACGAGGGAAAACTTCAAGTCCTCGAATCTTGCGAAAAAGATCCTCGGATCTAACTCCTTTTGCAGAAAGTGGCGACAAAGCTCTCTCGGGCAGCGGCCGGAAACCCCCTCCAGCGTTCTTTTATCACCATTCTTGTTCCTGAAATCCCAATAACTAACGCCTATTGACTATTTTCTATACTTCTTCCACCCCTGCTCATACAGGTCGTTGCCGTAAATGTCGTTCACCACAATGACGGGGAAATCTCTGACCAGGAGCCTTCTTATCGCCTCCGGTCCCAGATCTTCGTAGGCTATTATTTCTGATTGCACTATGCACTGAGAAAGCAGCGCCCCTGCCCCTCCGGTGGCGGCAAAGTAGACCGCTCGGTACTCTCTCAACGCCTGTTTCACCTGGGCTGAGCGGGCACCTTTGCCCACAGTCCCTTTTAGCCCCCGAGCCAAAAGCGGGGGGGTGTAGGGGTCCATCCGGTAGCTGGTGGTAGGACCAGCCGAGCCGATGGGTCTGCCCGGCCTGGCTGGGGAGGGCCCGGTGTAGTAGATTACCTGCCCCGGCAGCTCAAAAGGAAGCGGCCCGTTGCTCTGGAGCGCCTGGATCAACCTCTGGTGGGCCGCATCCCTCGCAGTGTAGAGCACCCCGCTTAGAAGAACCCGATCACCGCTTCGCAGAACTGAGATATCCTGCTCAGACAACGGCGTGGTTATTCTCTTTAGCTCAGACATTGGAAAATAAAGATGAAAGAGAACCGCAAAGACCGCGGAGCAGAGGCGAAGAACGCAAAGCCTCGCAGTGAAGGAATTCTACAACACTGTCTCTTTATGTCTAGCGGCGTGGCACTGGAGGTTCACAGCCACCGGAAGACTGGCTATGTGACAGGCATAGGTCTCTATGTGTACCGCCAGTGCTGTCACCCTGCCGCCAAGCCCTTGGGGTCCGATCCCTAAGGCGTTTATCCCCTCCAGCAGCTCCCGCTCCAACTGGGATACCTTGGGATCTGGGTGAGAGCTGCCCACGGGGCGAAGCAGGGCTTTTTTGGCCAGATAGAGCGTCTTCTCCGCTGTTCCCCCCAGACCTACCCCCACAATGAGCGGGGGACAGGGATTGGCACCTGCCTTTTCTACCGAGTCAAGGATGAATCTTTTCACTCCCTCTACCCCATCGGCAGGCCTCAACATCGCCAGACCGCTCATATTCTCGCTGCCGGCCCCTTTGGGCAACACAACTATCTTAAGCCTGTCGCCGGACACTATCTCGGTGTGGATTACCGCCGGGGTGTTGTCCCCGGTGTTGATGCGACCCAGGGGGTCAGAAACGATAGATTTACGCAGATAGCCCTCTTTATACCCCCTTCTCACACCTTCGTTTATCGCCTCAGTCAGCTCTCCTCCCACTATTTTTAAATCCTGACCTGCCTCTAAGAATACATCCACAAAGCCGGTGTCCTGGCATAGGGGTATCTTTTCTCTGGGAGCGACTTCGGCGTTTTGGAGAAGCTGCTGTAAGATCTCTCTGCCTAAGGGGGATTCCTCCTGTTCGGCCGCCTTTCGCAGTGCTTGGACTACATCCTCACCTAAGTTGTAATTTGCCTCAATACAAAGCCGGGCCACCTCGGCAGTGATAAGATCCGTGGATAGCTGTCGCATCTTCAGCTCGGTTGTTTATGAATAAGCCGCTAAAGCGGTAACTGCCAATTTCGCAGGTTAGTCCAACGACTAATCGCCAATATACTCAGTTCTCTGCTGCGGCTACTCCGGTGCTCCGGGCTGCCTCGGCCACCGCCTGCGCTACCCGAGGCACCACATTGGGGTCGAAGACACTGGGGATGATGTAGTCCTCACTCAGTTTATCCTCGGAGATGGTATTGGCAATGGCATAGGCAGCTTGTAGCTTCATCTCCATATTTATCTCTCTGGCCCCCACATCTAAGGCCCCTCTGAACATCCCGGGGAAACAGAGTACATTGTTTATCTGGTTGTGGTAGTCAGAACGTCCGGTGGCTACGATCCTGGCCACTTTCTCTGCCTTCTCCGGCCCGATCTCAGGCTCAGGGTTGGCTAAGGCAAACACAATGGGATCTTTGGCCATAGTTCTGATTGTTTGTGGAGTTAACACTCCGGGGACAGAGACGCCTATAAAAACATCGCTCCCTTTGAGGGCATCAGCTAAGCCGCCCCGTATCCTCTCTGGATTTGTCTTCTCAGCTATCTGCTGCTTGTACCTGTTCATCCCCTCTTTTCTGCCTGGATAGACTATCCCCCGGCTGTCGCAGATGATGATCTGTCCAATACCAACAGCGGCCAAGATCCCGGCTATGGCCAACCCGGCTGCCCCAGCCCCATTGACCACCACCCTGATCTGATCCATCTTCTTGCCCACTATCTTAAGGGCATTAATCAGCCCAGCCAGCACCACCACCGCTGTCCCGTGCTGGTCATCGTGGAACACAGGGATGTTGAGCCCCTCTTTGAGCCTGGCTTCTACCTCAAAACAGCGGGGAGCAGAGATGTCCTCAAGGTTAATCCCCCCAAACCCAGGGGATATATTCTTCACCGTCTCGGCGATGCGGTCTACCTCCTTGGTGGCCAGACAGATAGGGAAGGCGTCTATGTTGGCAAACTCTTTGAACAGCATAGCCTTGCCCTCCATCACCGGCATAGCTGCCAGGGGGCCAATGTCACCTAAGCCCAGAACTGCCGTCCCGTCCGTAACTATGGCCACTGTGTTCTGCACAATGGTGTAGTCCCTGACCTTCTGAGGATCCCGCCTGATCACCTCACATACCCTGGCCACCCCGGGGGTGTAAACCACTCCCAGGTCTGCCAGGGACCTGATCTTCACTTTAGTTGCCAGACTTATCTTCCCCTTTCGGTGGAGGTTGAGTATGACATCGGAGACCCCAATCACCTCCACTCCCTGGAGACGGCTGAGCACCTCGGCCAACCTCTGGCCCTGCTGTTCGTCGGCCACATTCACCGTTATCCCTCTGGTGATGAAATCCGGATCGGCGCTTATAGTGTCGATGTTGCCGATGTTGCCACCTTCCCTGCCGATGGTGGAGGTGACCTTCCCCAAAAAACCAGGCCTGTTTCTCAACCTCACTTGCAACGTAATTATCATAGGATTTCCTTTAACCCAGATTCGGAAAAAACTCCTTTAAAGGTTGTTCCATCTCTTGCCCAGATTCTGCTGAAAAATGGCGATTTCACAGAAGAGGCACTCCGTTCCACCTTTAAAAACAGATTGTAGGAGGCGTCTCCAGACGCCGATGGAATCGGGCTCTGGAGAGCCCTCCCACAGGAACAGATATCCGAAAAGTGAGTCCATAGTATTGCCGCCAACTCCATTTTTCCGACAAAATCTGCACCTGTGTAAAATAAAGCCAGGGCTCGACTCCATAAGTATAAAACCACTTCTGGGGGATGTATCAAAAGTCAATTATTTAAGATAACAGCAAAGAAGGCAACGAGGGCATAAGATAGGCAACGTTTTTATAAATACATAATTACCCCTTTGCGGTCTTTGCGACTTCTTGGCGAACTTTGCGGTTGAAAACGCCTTTTGATACATCGCCTCTTGTCTGTCCCGATAGGGACAAAATGTTTGCAGCGAATAAGACTAACCGTCTA
>CAZQSC010000192.1:0-4449 GCA_964595705.1 uncultured bacterium
CTCGTAAAAAGTCCAGAGTATTCCCTCTCCCTTGAGGGAGAGGGTAAGGGTGAGGGTGAGGGTGTTCTCCTCCTCCCAGGGGAGGGGAAATGCGACTTTTTACGAACGGATCAAAATTGACTTCTCCAAATGTATCAATCCGAAGTCACCTCTCGTAGAGTTCTCTCCTTCTTGCCTCCAGCAGGTCGTTTTCCAGGCCGGCAAACTGTGCTGCAGTGAGCACCTTTGTCCCCTTCCTCTCCGCTGCCTCAAAGACCGGCCCAATCCTCTGCTGCCATTTTAAGTCCCTGAGGAAATGATGGTCTAAGACTATCTTCTTAACCTGAGTATTTTCTGTGATTTTCACCAGGTTCTTCACCGCCTCATCTAAGCTTTCCTGAGAGTATCTAAAGCCCAGCATATAGGTCATCGGCCCATCGCAGAGCAGTATCTCAGGGTCTTCGGTGAGGATAAAGCTGACCTGGTCTTCCACTGCTGGCCCCTCCACATCCGAGGTGTGAAGAAACCTCAGCTCTTCTTCCACGCAGACCTGGGTGACATACCCCAGTCGGGGACTGGTGCCGTGATACACCGCTGGGGAGAACTTCACTTTTGTCTGTCCGAAACTGAACTGGCCGCCGTCAGAGAAATGGATCTCCTTGGGCAGCTTGCCCAGCTCTTTCAGAAAATAGGCTGCCCGTTCTCTCTGGCTTCTGTTTATGTTCTGCTGGGGATGCTTCAGAAGTGCCACCTTCCCTTCAAATATCTCCGGTTCACTGGGATTGTGGTGGTCATAATGATAATGGGTAAGGATCAGGACATCGGCCTGGGAGGCAAATTCCTTGATCTTAAGCCAGTGTTGACTCTCCCGCTCCAATTCTATTGGGTGAGGGGGGAGGTTATATCGTCTGGGCGCCAGTGATACCCCCGGGTCGATGAGAATATTGCAATCCTTGGTCTCCACAAAAGTGGCCATACTCCTGGTGCCCAGGCTATCCGAGGCTATGGGGATAATGTTCATGACAATACCTCGTTAATTGGTGAACCGTTCAGATTTACTTTAAAATATACATATTTTCACGGTTAAGTCAAGAAAAATGGGCAGACCAAATCCTCTTTGATCTGCCCATTGTGCCGGTTAACCAGGGAGTTAATTTATTAGGGATATTTTATGAAACGGTGTCCTCAGCCTATCATCAGCATAAGTGCCTTAATTTTCCTGTCATCCCAGGTTGCCATCTCCTTCAGCAATCGCCTCCCCAGCTTCCGTCTGAAGAGCACCGAGAGTATCTTCACCAGATCGGGGTCCTGTCTTAATTGCTGAACAGCGTACATAAGTTTCTCATTGCCAGGATAAGCCTGGGCGGCCTCTTTCACTTTCTGGCGTCTCAGGGGTAGATACTTTCCCCCTTCGCCAGTTAATATCCAGTGGATATTGCAACCTGTAATAGCCGAGACTCTGGACAAATATTTCAGAGAGGGTTTTGTTTTCCCTGTCTCAGTCTGAGAGACATAGCCCTGGTCTACACCTGTCATCTTCGCCCATTCGACCTGGGTGTTGTTCGCTCTAAGCTGCTTTAATCTCTCGCCTACCACTTTAAAATCAAGTTTGCCGGAGGATGATGTGTCATGACTCTCCATTTTTCTCTCCTTTCTTTAAATAATTAGGTTTTTCGGGTTAAAAGCCGAGGAGGAAAACAGCGTCCATTGCCTGCCCAGTTGGGCAGCGGCCTCCACCCAGCCTAATCTAAATGTCACTGTCTGTGTCGACTAAGATATTGAGTTAGAAAGGGATGGCTGCTCTAATTAGCAATAGTGTGAAAAGGTCTTCAGTTTTTAATATATATATTCTAATTTGAAAATGCAAGAAAAATTTGTAAGGTGAATTAAAAAAAGACGAAAAAATAACAAGCCAACCGGTAAAAACGGATAGAACAGAGGAGGGAGAAATAATAAACCGTGGGCTCAGCCCTGCTTTCTTCGCCAAAAAAGTCTTAACCCTATCGCAGAGACGGAAAGCTATCGTTCTTTATTTCGGTGTTTTTTGAATCTGGGTTAAAGGAGAGGTGTTCAATTACATACAGCGCCCTTTTCGGCTCTCAAGACGCTAGCTTGAGTACTCTGGGCTGCCAGGGCGAGCTCTTTCTGGCTCATCGGCAGCCTTTTGCGGAGCTGTTTTATTCTCTTACCAACACCTGGCGGTTTTAACTGGAAAATTTTATCCACCATTGTATTTTTCCTTGACAACTGATATTCATTTTTGTATAATTGTTAACAAACAGTAAACAAGTCAGACACAGGACTTGCAAGATTACAATATCAGTAAGCCATTATAAACAAAGACTATTGGGTTGAAGGTTTCCGGATTCGCTTTAACTTATTTTACCTTTTTTTATTAAGTTCAAATTAAGGTGTAACCTGTAAGTTTCAAAGATACAGAGAGTTCGAAACAAGACATAAAAAAGCGCTGGGGACAATGCTCTGGCGTTGGGCAGAGGGGTTGGATCTCACTTTGGCGGGTGGGGCGAAAAACCTCTCTACGCTCTATTTTGAATATACAGGTTTTGGGTTAACATTGTAACTAAAAATTTCTTGTGAGGAAAGAAGGGGAGGTCGTTCTGGAGTGAGGGTGGGTTATTTGATTTGAAATTTCTAAAATAAGGAGACAAAGAGTGAGAGGGTTTTTCTGAAAGCCATGTTTGCTGCTTGTCAGGGGCAGAACTACAAACATGGCTTTTTTTTGCAGTAAGGCCATAGAATTTGAAACTATTAAAGCTGCGAGAAGTGTCCACCGTACAGATTCTGTCGAAAAATGGGGTTATTGGCAGTAGTGGGGGCTCACGCTACATATCTATTTTTGGGGTGAGGGCTTTCCAGATCCTGATTCTATCGGCGTCTGGAGGTGTCTCCCACATCTCTTCTCAAGGCAGGATAGATGATGTTTTCTGTAAACTTGGCTTTTTTCGACAGAATCAGTAGAGATAATAGTTGAGGAAAGTCCCTGGGAAGTAAATTCGGAAAATATACTTGGGAATAAGCTGGTGAAAATTCGAGTTTGATTATGATGAAGTGTATTTAAGGCGATTGGGCAAGTCAGCGGGTGGTAGGTGGAATAGGGAAGAAAAAGTTTGGGAAATCCCATATCGAGAGGTGAAAGATTTAGGGCTGAAAGAAAGGATGGTAAAGGTATGAAACTTGTTATTTCTGTTAACAGGAATTCGAAAACAAAGGGGACCTCCACGAGAAGTTCCTGTTAACAACCATCTTAATATTCCTGCTAACAGGAAGTTCATGCTCTAAATTCCTGAATATGGAAATTTATTTCTGTTATTGGAGACAGAAAAAAAACCACAATTCGGGCAACCGAATATAATGTTAGGCGCTGGTACATCAACGGGAAATGAGAGAGTACAGAAAGTTCATCTGGGATAGCGCCTTGAGCTATCTTGAGGCAAGAGCTGACATGCGGATAGTGCGGGAGCACATGTCGCTGTCCAGTGTTTCAAGCCCAGGTAGCTTTTCTGAGGTCTATCTTCGTCTTCTGCAATCGCTGTCAAATCGCCAGGGTATGCCAAACACGATTGGAGAGGTCAAGAACCTGTCGGCGGTCTTCTGCGAGTTCAATCATCGTCAGACACTTCAGAGGTATTCAGGCAACTGGGAAAACCTTTTCGATACCATACAGAGGGACATACAGCCCCCGTCGAGGATGGACAAAAGCAATCCTCGCAGCTATTGGGTTATCTTTTGCAAGGGCAGCATCTCAGGTGCGGAGTATTTAGCCAAGTTTTTTACACTTGAGGATTTCCTGCAATACGTCACTGATTTCGATGAAAAGCCAACAACCAGGCCAGCGTTGCCGTTGTTGATGGGATACGAGATTTTCGGATACGGTTTTTCGCTTGCCTGTGATTTCTTGAAGGAACTTGGTTTCTCAAATTACGCTAAACCTGACACACATCTGATTGATATCTTCTCTGGACTTGGGGTATCGAGCAGATCATCACTTGATGTTTTTAGGACAGTCTCCCTAATGGCTTCCGAGGTTGGGGAAGCGCCTTATGCAGTAGACAAAGCTTTCTGGCTCATTGGCTCAGGGAAACTATACCTATACGATGTGCAGTTCGAGACGAGCAAGCGCGAGTTCATTGAGCAGGTGAGGAACAACTGGGAGAGTATGACCCGCGCCTAACAAGGCGCTGCACCTGACCGCTATTCCGCTGGCGCTTCATAGCGGCAGGTGAGTTCCGACGTTAGGCCCCTCGGTAGCAAAAAGAGTTATGGCAAGGGAAGACAACCAATTTACGGTTAACCAGGTAATTGTCTATCACGATGAAACCAAGAACGTTCCTGGCCGAAACTTCAAGGGGCATGTATTACTGTTTGTCCCTGTAAAGTTAACAGCCATCAGTCAGACTCCTTTGTTCGGTACGAGTGTTGCAGAGTATTCTTCTCAACAGATGCTCTTTG
>CAZQSC010000193.1:0-4398 GCA_964595705.1 uncultured bacterium
TTGTGAAAGTTCAGTAACGAACTACACCATAGATCCTGCCTCAATCTGCCAGGGAGAGTGCAGAGAGGGTGAACACTATAAGAGACGATTATTTCACGGGGCGAGGGTGAGGGTGTCCCCCTCTCCCCACAGGGGAGGGGAGATACGACTTCTTACGAACGGATTAGCATTGATTCAGATAGATCATAAATCGGAGGGTATGGATGAACAAGAGAAAAGTGCTGGTTATAGACGATGAGAAGGGCATCAGAGACTTGCTTTGCGATTTTCTTCAGAGAAAAGGCTATCAGGCCAGCTCAGCGGCAGATGCCAGAGAGATGATCGTTCAGATGAACAAACAGTTGCCTGATATTGTCTTTTTGGACATCCGTTTGCCTGATATTGACGGTTTGGAACTACTCAAATTGATCAAACAGCTTGACCAAGAAATTATTGTCATTATGATGTCTGCCTACGCTACCGAAGAGATAGCCAAGGACTCACTCCAGTGGGGAGCTTTTGATTACATTCGAAAGCCCTTTGAATTTGAACAGGTTGAAAGCGTACTGGCAGCCGTGGAGATGACTAGATTCTGAGGCTGCTTGGCCCTGGAGAGAAACAAATGGACCACGCAACCGGAAGAAAATAGCCAACTAACCAATTATGGACAACACCCTAAGGTAAGGGGATGCGCTATGAAAAATATAATCTATGGAACTCTTTTTCTTGCTATTGCCTTGTCGGTGGCCTGTGCTTCAGGAAGGGTTCAGAGCGGTGAAAGACTTCTCTCCGCGGCAAGCCGATCAACAGGGAGCACTTATCCAGATGAGACCCCTACCGAATATCTCTTAGGCCCCGGTGATGTTATTCAGGTGACCTTTTACGAAGCAGAGGGATATATGCCTTCTGTGAAGCAGATTGAGACTGCCACTGTCCGCCAGGATGGAACGGTATTCCTTCACCTGATAGGAAACATCAAGGCCGCTGGCTTGACCTCCAATCAATTAGAGATCCAGATAGAAGAGAAACTGAGAGAATATATACGAAACCCGATGGTTGTGGTGGAGATAAAGGAATATCGCAGCCAGAAAGTTACGGTCTTTGGGCAGGCAAAAAATGGCATCTATACTCTGGATCACCCTACATACATATCGGAATTTATCGCCTCCATCGGAGGGGTGGACAGCGAGGCCGACCAGACTAAGATAAAGGTTACCAGAAAAGACGGCAGTGTGGTTATGGTCAACTTGAAACGATACTACGAGGATGGTGACTTGAATCAGAATATTCTTCTCAGAGGCGGCGACCAGATATTTATACCGATGCAAAGGACTCCACGAGCCTGGCGCTATTTCAAGGAATGGCAGGGTCTTACCTCCAGTATACTTGCCCTTATCTCTCTATACTTAACAATTTGGGGAAGGTGATCTTAAAATGGCACAATACGAATTGAACCTGCGAGATTACTGGCGGATCATAAGGAAGAAAAAAAGTATTGTTATTTTCACTACCCTTATGTTGGGCTTCTTTAGCTTCTTTTTTGCCAGCTTCCAGAAACCCACGCCCATCTACGAGGCTACCGCCAGGGTCAAGGTAGAACAGACCAGCACCGTAGCGGGCTTATATCTGCAGACAATTTCTTGGAGCCCGTGGGATATTATATCCACCCAGATGGTGGTCATTAGGAGCTTTCCGATAATGGAAAAAGTGGCCAGGAGATTGGGTTATCTGCCGGAAGGCATTTCCTCAGAGAAGGTGCGTAACACCAATAAATTTTTGGCCATTGTTTTGGGACTTAAGGAACGGATTTATGTTGGGCAAGAAGAAGGCACCAACATCATTAACATCACAGCTACCTCCACCGATCCTAAAGAAGCCCAGAGATTAGCTAATACCGTGGCCGAGGTCTATAAGGAAGAGAACATGCTGGAGAAAAACCGGCGCATTATTAATGCCCGGGACTTCATCGAAGGGCAACTGAAAGTGATAGGAGAGAAACTCCGAAATGCCGAGGAGGCGGTTCGGTCCTTCCGGGAGGAAAACAAATTCGTCTCCCTCGACACCAAAACTTCTACAGTGTTGAACCGATTAACCGCGGCCGAAAGTGACTACAACCGGGTCAAAACCCAGTTGGAATCTATTGCTTTGATGCTGACACAGTTAAAACGGGATCAAGCCCTTCCAGAAAAGACTACCCAGCGTATCTTCTTAGAGAACCCCACCTCTACCTTCGCCAGCCTCAACCGGCGGCTTGTTGACTTAAACCTTCAGAAAGCCGAGCTTCTCACCACCTACACTGAGAATCATCCAAAGGTGTTGCAGGTCAAACAGAAGATTGAAAATGTGATTCAGAGTATGATAGAGGAGCTTTTGGCCCAGCAGAAGGTTCTGAAGAGAAAAGAGCAGACCCTGAAGGCAGAGGTAGAGACATTAGAGGATCAGTATCTTTCCATTCCGGCCAGTGCTCTTGAACTTGCTAGGTTGGAGAGGAGAGTGGATCAATATAGAGCTCTCTACTCCCAGTTGGAGCAGAAGCATCAAGAGGTACTAATCCAGATGGCAGAGCAGGTAGAGGAGGTGAGCATTGTCCATCCCGCTTTGGAACCCAGTGCCCCCATCAATCCGTCCAAGACCACTGCTACAACTGCTATCGGTTTGGTCATAGGACTTATCCTGGGAGTGGTCTTGGCGTTTGTTGCCGAGACCTTCGACACCTCCGTGGGGGCTATTGAGGACATCGAAGAGATACTGAACCTCCCGGTTATAGGGGTAATCCCCTACGCCACAAGTGACGATATTAAGAAGCAGTTCCTCAGGGATCTTCCTTTAAAGTTATCTGAGGAGGCGATGGACCGGGATGCCAACTTAGTGGTTCACTTTGCGCCTAAATCCACCGTTGCGGAGAGCTACCGGGCCCTACGGACCAACCTGCAGTTTCTGGTGTTGGAGAAAGGGGCCAAGACCATCTCTGTTACCAGTTCCTCCTCGCAGGAAGGAAAGAGCACAGTGGTAGCTAATCTGGCCCTTGTGTTAGCCCAGATGGGTAAAAAGGTCCTATTGGTGGACTCCGACCTGAGAAGGCCGATCATCTCTCGGCTCTTCGGACTGCACTCCAGGCCTGGACTCACCAATGTTATCATTGGAGAGGTGGGATGGAGAGATGCTGTGCGGACAACCTCCGATCTTATCACCGGACGGATGAGTATGGAGGAGGTTATGTTCACCCCTGGTATCGACAACTTAAGCATTCTTCCCAGCGGTCCCATTCCTCCTAACCCTTCTGAGATTCTGGATTCGGCAAGGATGACGGAGTTTATTTCCGAAGCTAAAAACGAGTACGATGTGGTGCTTTTTGACTCCCCTCCCATCTTGCCAGCCACCGATGCGGCTATTTTGGGAACCAAGTTGGATGGGGTGCTGTTGCTCTATTTAGTGGGCAAGGTGGGTCGGGGGGCATTAAGAAGGGCCAAGACTCAACTGGACAATGTAGGGGTCAACATCTTCGGAGTCGTCCTGAGTGGTTTGCGGGCAGAGCTGACCCGGGATTTCCATGACTTCAAATATTACTACGACCGCCGCTATGCCTACGGGGCGGGAGAGACTGAGATGGAAGAGAAGGGAGTTTCTTCAAAGGTTCGTGCTGTAGGTAGCTCTCTGCTTAAGGTCTTGAAATGGAGGGGATGGTTGGGGGGGATTATCTTAATCCTTGCACTTGTTCTGGGTCTGTTGATGTGGAGGATGGTGCAGAGGAGAGAGATGACACCCCAAGCGAAAGCACCAGCAGTGGGGACGAAGCTCCAAGAAGAGAAGATGGAAGCGCCTGTTCAAACGGAGAAAGAAGCAGAGGGGAAGAAAGGGAGACGCTCCTTCACCCCCTCACCCTCTCACCCCCTCTCCCCATCGGGGGGTACTGGGGAAGAGGTGCCCCCCCCTCCACCTTCTGCCTCATTTGAGCAGGGCTATCGAGAGGCTCTCCAGCAGTATGAATCCGGGCACTACCGGTCGGCCATCCTGGCCTTTCGGGAGCTTTTGACCGCTCCCCAGGAGAACAGCCTCTCGGATAACTGCCAGTACTGGCTGGGAGAGTGCTACTATTCGCTCCGCGAATTTCAACAGGCCATAGTCGAGTTCAGGAAAGTTTTTTCCTATAAGGATTCCAACAAAAGGGATGCGGCACAGTTGAAGATAGGGATGAGCTATCTGGAGCTGAGGGACAAGACAAAGGCCAGAGAAGAGTTAAATCGGCTGATTGAGGATTATCCCAACAGTCAATATATAGACAGGGCCAGGGTACTTTTGAAGGGGCTTTAGTCTGCTGCTATAGAGGTTGCTTCCTGTTCTGGTGAGTCCTTTGGTTAATATGGTTGTTTGATTCGTAAAAAGTCCTAAATGCTCCCTCTCCCTTTCAGGGAGAGGGCT
>CAZQSC010000194.1:0-4396 GCA_964595705.1 uncultured bacterium
TCGGCTGCCTCTTTAAACTTCTCTTCGGCCTCTTTATCCCCGGGATTCCGGTCCGGATGGTACCGCATGGCCTGCCGCCGATAGGCCTTTTTAATCTCCTCCTCAGTAGCGTCTCTACTTACCCCTAACACCTCATAATAGTCACGCTTTGCCATAGGCAAAAACCCCATAAATAGCCAGTTACAGCCTCATCGAAAGGGCAACTCTATTTTTCTCCAGGTCTACATTGATCACCTTCACCTCAACCACATCTCCCACAGAGACAACCTCAAAGGGATCTTTTATAAACTTATCGCTGAGCTGAGAGATATGCACCAGACCGCTTTTCCTCATTCCAATATCCACGAAAACGCCGAAGGGAGCCACAGTCTTCACTCTTCCCTTAAGCCGCATTCCTTCTTTTAGATCTTCCAGTTGTAGCACCTCGGTTCGCAGCATAATTGGAGGAGAATCTTCCCGAAGATCGGCTCCAGGATTCTCCAAGGCTTTTAAAATATCCTTAAAGATAGACTCTTGCAGTGAGAATTCAGAGGCTAATTGGGCTATATCTACCTTAGCCAGCCTCATCTTCACCCGCACCGCTTTGACACTCTCCGGCAGATTGCTAACACCGCTTCCCCATCGCTCCAAGAATTGATAGACAGTGTCGTATAGCTCCGGGTGAATAAAGGTATTATCTAAGGGGTTAGACCCCCCTTCAACCCGCAGGAAACCAGCACACTGCAAAAATTCTCTATCTCCCAAGCCTTCAACCTTTTTCAGTTCCTCCCGGCTCTGGAATCTGCCCTGCTCTTCCCGGTAGCGAACGATCTGTTTGGCCAACTCTGGTGATAGCCCAGGAACATATCTGAGCAGAGAGGCTGAAGCGGAGTTTAACTCAACCCCCACCTGGCTGACGCAGGACTGGATGACAAAAGAGAGCTCCTCGTTCAGTCGCTGTTGATCTATCTCTTGTTGGTAGATTCCAATTCTTATGAACTTAGGGTCAATCTTAACCAACTCTCTTAACGGATCTTGGAGCCGGCGGGCGATGAAGATACTGCCTCGTAGTCCCGCGTCCAGCTCGGGGAACTCCTCCTGGGCCGCCTCAGAGAATGAATAGGCAGAAGACCCGTCCTCTTCTACCACCGCATAGGAGAGCTTCCTATTCGAGCGGGAGAGGATTTCAGCCACCAATCTCTCCGTCTGCTCAACAGCAGTTCCGTTGCCCAGGGCAATGACATCTACCTTCTCTCTCTTTACAAGATCTAACAGGTCACTCACCGCCTGTTCCCACTGGTTTTGTAAATCAAGCACCACTCCTCCTATATATTCTCCTGTCTGTCCGACCACCGCCGCTCTGGTGGCAGTCTTAACTCCAGAGCCTATGCCCAGTATTGTTTTGCTGTTAAGGGGTGCTCTCAATAGTTCGCTTCTTAAGTTTCTGCAAAACATAGAAATAAAGTGCTCTTCAGCCCTTTCCGTCAGTTCTTTCCTCAACTGCCGTTCAATAGATGGGGCAATCAGCCTCTGGTATCCTTCCTTTATAGCCCTCTTCAGCTCATCGAGAAAGATCGTCTCTCTATTCTTCGCCACATGAGCCTCTATCCTCTTCAGTATCTCCTCTTCGGGGGCGTTTATCGATACCTTAAGAACCCTTTCCTTCTCGCCTCGGTTTATGGCCAGAACTCGATAAGGGGGAATCTTCCACAGGGCTTCGCTGTAGTGGTAATACATCTCGAATTCACCCCGCAGAAACTGCCCTCTGGCCTGGGTAACAAGCACTCCCTTCTGAGAGGTGAGTCTCCTCACTATCTCCCTCACCTCAAGGTCTTGCGAGAGATGCTGGGCGACAATATCCCTGGCTGACGCCAAGACGGCCTCGGCAGTGAGTAAATCCCCTTCCGTCTTCACATATTGTAAGGCGTAATCCTCAGGTGAGCCTTGTGTTATCTCCTGAGCCAACATCAGCTCTGCCAGTGGCTGCAACCCCAGTTGCCTTGCCAATCCTGCCCTGGTAAGCTCTGATGTCTTCAATGCCAAGTATAAGTCCTCAATTTCAGGAATGGTTAAAGCATTCTCAATCTTCTCTTCTACCTGGGGGGAGAGCGTCCCCTGGCGGCTGAGAAGTTCGATAAGCTCCTTTTTCCTCCGGTCTAAGGCTTTCATAGCATTTAGACTGCGCTGAATTTCACGGAGCTGTTCCTCATTTAACTCCCCAGTTGCCTCTCTCCGATACCGGGCAATAAAGGGCACGGTGTGTCCTGCCTCTAAAAGCTCCACTGCTTTCTCTACCTGTGATACCTTCAAAGATAATTTAGATGCAATCTTGACAACCATTTCTACTCCTCAGTGAATAAGGCATCCACGAATTCTGATGGATCAAACTCCTTTAAATCATCGGCTCCTTCTCCAATTCCGACCATCTTGATGGGGATGTTCAGACTATCTTTAATCGCGACAACAATACCTCCTTTCGCTGTTCCATCCAGTTTGGCCAGGGCGATTCCGGTCACTCCGATGGCCTGATTAAAGTAGTCTGCTTGAGCGATGGCGTTCTGTCCGGTGGTTGCGTCCAACACCAGGATTGTTTCATCAGGAGTACCTTCTGCCTGTTTCTGGAGCACCCTTTTTATCTTCTTCAACTGCTCCATAAGGTTCACCTTAGTGTGGAGTCTACCAGCAGTGTCAATGATGAGCAGATCTGCCCCTCTGGCCTGGGCAGCACAGAAAGCATCAAAGACTACTGAAGCAGGGTCGGCTCCAGGTTGATGTTTCACCAGTTCCGCTCCGGTCCGCTGGGCCCATATTGCTAACTGTTCGATGGCCGCCGCTCGGAAGGTGTCAGCCGCAGCCAAGACGACCCTCCTGCCTTGCTCTCCGAACCCTTTAGCTAATTTGCCGATCATCGTGGTCTTGCCTGTGCCGTTGACTCCCACAACCATAATCACATAGGGGCGGCCTTCGGGCTTGGTAAACTCCATCGTCACCGGCATCGAGCCGTCCCAGACGGCCAAGATCTGCTGCTTCAGGAGGTCTTTTATCCGCCTTGAATCGCTCAGAGCCTCCCGTCGAATCGACTCCCGAAGCCCCCGAATGATCTTTTCGCTGGTTTCCACTCCGATGTCCGCTCCGATGAGCACCTCCTCGAGCTCCTCCAGCATCGCCTCGTCCGCCCTCGGGTGTCTGCTCACCACCGCTGAAAGCTTTTCCACCACCCCGGTGCGGGTCTTCTTCAGAGCATCTGTTAATTTTTTAAGCAATGGACTCGGCTCCTGTAGTTTAACACTTACCTTCAGTTAATCAGTCTGTGTAAAGATATAGTATAAGAAACAGAGAGAGATTTGTCAATAGAAAGTTAGACCTCCGAGAGCACCCGTTCTAAAGGAAACCGATGAGTTACCAGGGGTACACATCGACTATTCCCTTTGCCGCAATCGTATATTTGCAGTGCTCTGTCCGATCAGGCCGGCTGCCTCGTGATCCAACACCATTGAGCCCTTCACCACGACCTCACCGATCCAACCATCTCGCCAGCAGTGCACATCTGCCCCACATATGTTCCTCTTTAGAAACTCCACAATCTGAATTACTTATTCTAAATATCAACAATACAGAATATTACCTCCAGTTCGATGGGATAAACCTATGTCTGTGAGGCAGAAAAACAGTGGGTTTTTTCCCCTTGACAAAACATCCTTAAAGTTGTATTGTTTTTCAAGGATGCTTTACCAAGACAACTGGGATTTCTCTCTGGAGGGCAAATAGATGACCAAGACCTATGCTGAAATAAACGAAAAGATAAAACGGGGCCAAGCAGTAGTGGTTACTGCCGAGGAGATCATCGACATTGTTGAACAGGAAGGAACCCGAAAAGCCGCCCAACAGGTGGATGTGGTTACTACAGGAACCTTCGGGCCGATGTGTTCCTCTGGAGTGCTCATAAATATCGGACATTCGGCGCCCAGGATTAATATTCACCAGGCCTGGCTGAACGACATCCCCGCCTATGCTGGCTTAGCCGCTGTAGACCTCTACTTGGGGGCTACAGCCCTACCAGAACATGATCCATTGAACACCTATTATCCGGGGGAGTTCCTCTATGGTGGTGGCCATGTGATTCAGGAGTTAGTCGGAGGCAAAGACATTCGGCTCAAGGCTATCGGCTACGGTACTGATTGCTACCCCAGGAAACAACTGGAGACATGGGTCAACATCAAGAATTTGAACGAAGCCATCCTGCTGAACCCCAGAAATGCCTACCAGAATTACAATGTGGCAGTAAACCTTTCGGACAAAACCATCTACACCTATATGGGTATCCTCAAACCCAACTTAGGAAACGCTACTTATTGTAGTGCCGGTCAGCTCAGCCCTCTGTTGAACGACCCCTATTACAGAACTGTGGGCATTGGGA
>CAZQSC010000195.1:0-4376 GCA_964595705.1 uncultured bacterium
GACAAAGGGGAGGGGGACACCCTCTCCCTCAAGGGAGAGGGAATACTCTGGAGTTTTTACGATTCAATCAAAGCCTCCCGCAAGTGTGAAACCTGCGGGAGGTTAATTTTCTATCTCTCCCCCAGTGCCTTCCTTAAATCCTCAGCGGCCATCACATACTGGCGGCGGAAAGTGAAATAGTCCTGCTGCGCCTGATGGAAATCCTCTCTTCTCCTCAAGATATCCTCGTAGGTCAGATATCTGGCCCACTCAAATTCTATCAGGCTCTCCACTATCTGAAGTCTCTGTTTGGTGATCTCCACCCTCTCTCTCTGGAGTTCAAGCCTCTCCTTAGCGTCCATAAGGTCAAAGAACGCCTTTCTGATCTCAAGTTCTATCCTGTTCTGTTGGTCTTTAAGCTCGTATTCCAACTGTCTCAGTCTGGCCTTCTGTTGCTGGAGCCGGCCCCAGCTTTCTCCTCCCCGAAAGATGGGGATAGAAAGCCCCAGTCTGATGCTCCAGTCGCCATCCTGGCTGGCAGAGAGAGAGGGCCTCTGGTAGAGGGGGTGGTCGAAGCTGAGAAGAGTTCTCCACAAGTTACCTGTCTGGACCAGGTCCAGGCCAAGCTGGGTGGTTCTGTATTGGTAGGTGGCACCGCCAGTGAGGCTGGGCAGCCAGCGGCAGTAAGTCTGGCGCACCAGGCGTCGCTGTTCTTCCAATTGAGCCTCCAGTTCTGCTATCTCCGGGCGGCGGCGCCAGGCCTTCTCGACCATTGCCGCCAACGAATCCTCACTGACCCCTTTGAACTCCTCCAGGATGGCACCCACCACCTCGACCTGGTGGGGCAGCCAGTTCTCCAGCATCCCTATTGTGCTGAGAAGCTCTAACTTCTGGGTCAGAAGCCTGCGCCTCAGGGTGTTTATCCTGAGCTGCTCATCCTCTACCTCCAGGAGGGCCTCTTTCACATCGATCGGCTTCACCTTGCCCGCCTCCAGCCTCTGTTTCATCCGCCAGTGTTTCTTCTCCAGTTCCTCCAAGAGCTTCCCCCTTTCGGCAATCTCTTCTTTGGTGAGAAGCACAGAGAGGAAGGCCCGTCGCACCTGAGAGATTGTATTTAGGACTGTCTTCCGATAGGCAAACTTTGTCTGGCGGTATTGTTGCTGGGCCTGAAGCAACCCAGGGGGTGTCTCGCCATATCTGAACAGCTCCTGGCTTCCCACCAAGTGGGCAGCCCGCTGGGCCGCCGAGGAGTCTGGGGCACTGTAGTAATCCTCCTGGTAGCTGGCCTCTGCAGTTATTTGCGGCAGCCTCTGGGAGCGCCGGTAGAGCAGCAGGGCCTTTTTCTCAGCCACCTGCTGGCGGGCGGAGAGTAGATCCCGGTTCCTCCTCAAGGCGATCTCGACGCTCTGCTGTAAGGTCAGTTGCTCGGCTCCCAGAAGGCCAGGCAGAAGCACCAGAAGCAGGAAAAGCAGAAGACCGGTGAGTGGTGAGTGGTGAGTGGTGTCCGATTTTCGATTCCTAAATCTATTTCCGCGCGGCGATGGACGGTGAGTTATCTGGCTCAATTCTACCCTCCTGTGGTTAAGTAACCTTTAAGATGCTATCGATCTTGACGTTGTTAGACCTCAATCATTGTGCTCATTGCCGGTGATCTCAACGTTAAATGTCGAAGTTCAACCCAGATTCGGAATGTTACCCTCTAACAGCCCCCGAATCTATTCGTGGGCATCGAAAACACGTCAATAAAGGTCGACCGTTTTAACGGTTTAATGAGAAAAGGGGGCGCACCAGCCAGGCGTCTGACTGAAAACCGATGAATCGGTTGGAGGTATCCTTTTGTTTTGTTAGCCCACGATTAAAATCGTGGGCTTCTTTACTCACTTTGGGGAGTATGTCTGCCAATGAGTTTTGGTTGCTTCATCATCAGCGAGCCGAGGGAGGCGGCGACCAGGGGTGGTCGTCGTCCTTACCGGTTGTTTGAAAAACTGCTTACTCCCTACGCCTTTATCTCTCCTGTCTGCCTTTATTATCGTCTGCTGAGTCTTACGCTGAATACGGCTATGCCCACGATTGCCGCTACCAGCACAACTATGAGCAGGGTAGTGCCCAGGATGTTGGCACGGCTCTCCACCTTGATGGTGACGCTCTTCTCCTGGGCTTCGATCAGTCGGCCTTCGTGTTCGCAGGAAGCGCCCACCTTCATCTCGTACTTGCCTACATCTATGCCCTCGGGCGGCACCACCTTGATCCTCACCGGCACCTCCTCCTGAGGCCGGATAGAGGCTACCTTCTCTGGTGCGATCACAGATTCCCACTGATAGGGCGTATCGGTCGTCACCCTCACATCCTCTAACTTTATGGTGCCAGTGTTCTTAAGGGTGAACCGCATATCTATTGTTTGGTCGGGTTTGATCTCGTAGTAGAGATTAGGGGAGGTCAGCTCCATCTCTCCCACCCCTCTGGGGGTAAGCTCCAAGGCCTCATAGCCGATTTTGAGGGCCCTCAGTTCTTTCTCACGGATGGGTCTGTCCGTCTGTTTTCTCTTCAGGCTGCGCAACTGCTCGGCCCCGTAGCGGTCGGCGACCACAGCGAAGAAGTCCACCGGCCGGTCTATCTCTGCCTCAGGCAGCTCCCGGGGCACATAGACCCGCAGATTGAGCTTGATCTTGGCCATCCCCTGAGAGAATTTCACCTGGGAGACCTGTTTGCCCTGATCCTCGAACTGATATTTGTATTTCTCCGGCAGGTTTACCACATCTAAGACAAATGTTTTCTCAGTCTCTGCCATCCTCTCCAGTTCCAGGTCATAGAGCACCGAGCTCCCTAACTCGCCCTGTTGGGCAAACTGAAGCGACATAGGGGAGACGATATCCTCGGCGGCACTTTTCTGAAGGTAAATCAGCCAGTTGTCGGCTTTATCCAGATACTTCATCCTCACCATCACATTTTCGGCATCCTTCTGCAGCCCGAACTCCACGGTGGCCTGCTGGCCATATCTGAGAGAGGGGATTCTGATCTCGTAGGGGTCTCCCACCAGCACACCGTCTTTGAGGATCGAGACGAAGATATTCTCGATTCCCACCAGCGACCTCACCTGCTGGGAGGAGAGCACATCCTTGTAGGCGGCAGAGGCGGCCTTCACATTGGAGGTATTCTTTAACACAAGCCGCACCCGGCGGGAGCCGTCTCTGGCCCGGTATTTCTGCGCCCGGACAATGGAGATATGGGTGGCCTCCTCCACGAAGCCCAGCACTGTTTGGTCTAAGCTTATCTGGGCGTTCTTCAGGGCCACCTTAGCGTTCTCGTAGGCCTCGCGGGCGGAGTTCAGCTCATCGCCGGTGATGATGCCCTGCTCTTTGAGCCTTTTCATCTCTTCGTAGCGCTGCTTCTGTTTCTCGAAGTTCGACTTTGCCTGCTCTAAGGCCAGCTCTGCCTTTTCCAGTTGAAGCTGCATCGCCCGCTCCTCTTTGGTCATCTGGGTCTGTTGCTGCGGCAAGGCAGCAGAGGGAATTAGAGCCGCAACCAGAGAGATGAGCAAGAGCTGCCGCAGCAGGGCTTTGGGAGAACCTGTTGCTCTCATTTTCGTACCTCCTTGAGGTTAAAAGTGTGAAGGGTGAAACGTGAGGCATGAGGCATGAAACGTGAAGTGTCGGAAAGAATAGCCTCACATTTCGTACTTCAGACTGTTAATTGGATGTTACAGCTCACTTGTTCACTGATGACTAATCAACTATCTCACATCATATCTCAAAGGGGCTAGATGTGCTCCCATCATGGCCAATATGCTCATCAAAAAGAGGAGAGTGAGATCAAGCAGCGCCGTTTTATTGGAGAGAAACTCTTTTCTTGTAATGGTTCGGATCATATAACCCCCTTTCCATAATGGGATCAATTCTTAATGTAGCACGGGATATGCCCTTTATCCGGTAGATCCCAATCTAAAAAGGCCACTGTCTCTTACAAGTGAGCCTGAGGTTCTATGGGCTTTTTCCTCTGGAAGAAAAGTAGGGTACCGACTAACATCCATAGCTGATGAAAAACAGACGGAGCAACGAGGCACCGAGTGCTCCAGGCGAGCAGACCGGCCACCAGCAGGTGAGAACGAGTATCGCTGTCACTTTGATCAGGATTGTAATCTGGTCCCGATCCATGGCTTGGCTCCCCTCTGTACTGTCTCAGCGCTCTTGTTCTGCCTGTAGCGGAGGCCTTTAGGCCTCAATCTTATGGAAACCTGAAGGTTTCCGCTACGGGACACTTTGGCTCCACTCAACCATTGTGAAAAAGAGGTGACCCAGTGGGTCTCCAGCTGAGTCGGAAACTCAATTCTCTCCTAGCGGGCTGAAAAATGCCTGAAAATTTCTTGCCTTTTGAAGGCAGATGTTATATATTATATCAAG
>CAZQSC010000196.1:0-4362 GCA_964595705.1 uncultured bacterium
GACAAAATGTTTATAGCAATAGGATTAACCGTTCGTTCGAAGTCCCTTTAGGGACTATTAAACCTCAAAATGGCCATTTTATTTTCATAAGTTTTCCGAATCTGAGTTCAAATCTTCCTCCGGATCACTCCCTATGCTGTTTGGGTGAAAAATGTATTTGACAGAGAATGATACTATTGCTGCCATCTCTACTCCCATTGGAGTGGGGGGAATAGGGATAGTTCGCCTAAGTGGTCCTCGGTCCGTAGAGATCGTCGACTCCCTGTTTGTGGGCAGAAGGCGAATTAGGGAGCTTCCCACCTACCGGCTCACCTACGGCAGGATAGTGGAGGACGGGAGGCAGTTGGACGAGGTTTTGGTCTCGGTGATGCGGGCCCCTCACTCCTACACCACTGAGGATGTGGTGGAGATAAACTGCCACGGCGGACTGGTTGCCACCCAGATGGTGTTGGAGGCCGTCTTGAGAAAGGGCGCCAGACTGGCCGAGCCCGGAGAGTTCACCAAGAGGGCCTTTCTGGGGGGCCGGATAGATCTGACTCAGGCCGAAGCAGTCTCTGACCTCATAGGGGCTAAGACTCAGCTTGGCCACACCGTCGCCTTCTGCCAGCTAAAAGGGCGACTTTCCCAATCGCTGGGTGAGATCAAGGATACCCTCACCCAATGCCTCTCCCTAATAGAGGTGAGTTTGGACTTCTCCGAAGAAGACATCGACTTTGTAAGTGCAGAGGAACTTATAGAAAGACTCTCTGGTGCTGTTCGCCAATTAGAGGAGCTGTTGAGTTCCTTTGAGCAGGGCAGAATAGTGAGGGAGGGAGTGAAGGTGGCCATAGTGGGAAGGCCCAATGTGGGTAAATCCAGTCTCCTTAACCTCTTGTTGGGTGAAGAAAGGGCCATCGTCACCCCTGTGCCCGGCACTACCAGAGACCCCATCGAGGAGTGGCTTCAGGTAGAAGGCATCCCCTTCAAGATAGTCGACACCGCTGGAGTAAGGGAGAGCAATGATGTTATCGAGCTGGAAGGTAGAAGGCGGACTCAGTTTCATATCGAAGAGGCAGACCTGTTGGTGGTGATGCTGGATGCCTCAGAGCCCCTGAAGCATGAGGACAGATTGCTGGCTCAGATGCTGAGGGGTAAAAAAGTCCTGGTGGTGCTGAATAAATGCGATTTAAAGAGGGTGCTTTCCCCAGAAGGGGCCGCTGAAATCTATGGCGATACCCCGGTGGTGGAGATGTCGGCCTTGAAAGGGTGGGGAGTTGGGGAATTCAACAGAGAGTTGATCGCTTTAGTGACGAAAGGGGCAGGAGAGCTCCGGGAGAGAGCAGTTATAACTAACCAGAGACACAAGGACCGCCTGGAGAAGGCAAAAGGGGCGCTTGGACAAGCCTGTGAGGCCTTGGCCGGTGGGCTCTCCTTTGAATGTGCAGCTTTAGATATCCGAGAGGCCCTGGGAGCTTTAAAAGAGCTTGTGGGGGAAGTCACCTCTGAGGATATCCTGAACCAGATATTCAGCACCTTTTGCATTGGGAAATAAGTTCAGGAATATCAAAAATCAAAAGTCAAAATGCAAAATTGTAAATCAAAATTTTGATATCTGACCTTTACATTTTGATTTTACAGATTCTTATGCGATATTTTAGAGATTACGACATCATAGTGATCGGGGCTGGCCATGCCGGCTGTGAGGCCGCTTTGGCTTCGGCCCGGATGGGTTGTACCACACTTCTGCTCACTATGAACATCGACACTGTGGCCCAGATGTCTTGCAATCCTGCCATTGGCGGGTTGGCAAAAGGCCATCTGGTGCGAGAGATCGATGCCTTAGGGGGAGAGATGGCCCGGGTGACCGATGCTACCGGGATTCAATTCAAGATGCTCAATCGCTCTAAAGGCCCAGCGGTTTGGTCTCCCCGTGCTCAGGCAGATAGAGTTGCCTATCGACTCCAGATGCGGAGACGCTTAGAACATCAGCAGAACCTTGACCTGAAGCAGGCTCAGGCGGTTGCACTGCTGACCGAGGGGGATAGGGTAACCGGCGTAAAGACCCATATTGGGGCTGAGATATCTGCCCGGGCAGTGATTCTGACCACCGGAACATTCCTCAACGGCCTGATCCACATCGGCCTGGAGAGTTTCCCCGCCGGACGAGCAGGAGAGTTCCCGTCAGTGGGACTCTCAGAATCCCTGAGACAGTTGGGCTTCCGCTTGGGCAGACTTAAAACAGGTACTTCTCCCCGAGTAGACGGGGAGACAGTGGATTTAGCCCAGATGGAGGAGCAGCCGGGTGACCAGCCACCTCAGCCCTTATCTTATCGAACCGAAGAACTGGAGCTGGAACAGCTTCCCTGCTATCTGACCCGGACCAATCCCCAGACCCACAGAATAATTGAAGCAGCCTTAGATAGATCTCCCCTCTACACGGGCAAGATCGTGGGCACGGGTCCCCGATATTGTCCATCTATTGAGGTAAAGGTGGTCCAATTTCCGCAGAAGGAGAGCCATCAGATCTTCATCGAGCCAGAGGGCAGAACCACTACCGAGATTTATGTGAACGGATTTGCCACCAGTCTGCCTGAAGATGTTCAACTGAAGGCGCTGAGAACCGTGCGGGGGATGGAGAGGGCAGAGATCACCAGACCGGGCTATGCAGTTGAGTATGATTTCGTCCCTCCCACGCAGCTTTACCCGACACTGGAGACGAAAAGGGTTGAAGGCCTGTTTTTAGCCGGACAGATCAACGGGACCTCGGGCTACGAAGAGGCTGCTGCCCAGGGGTTGGTGGCGGGGATCAATGCGGTGTTGAAGATAAGGGGAGAGGAGCCCTTTATTTTGGATAGGTCTGAGGCCTATATTGGGGTACTTATAGACGATCTGGTCACCAAGGGGGTGGAAGAGCCCTATCGGATGTTCACCTCCCGGGCAGAATATCGACTTCTGTTGCGCCAGGACAATGCCGACCTGAGGTTGATGAAGTATGGCTATAAACTGGGATTAATTCCAGAGGAAACTTACAGGAGAGCCGAGCGGAAAAGAGAGATTATCCAATCGGAGGTGGAGTTTCTGAGGCAGAGGCGGGTGAAGCCTTCTGAGGTTAACCCCATATTGACCCGATGCGGTACATCGGCTATATCGGAGCCGGAGACGTTGGCTCAGATATTGAGGCGTCCCCAGGTGAGATATGAAGATATCCTGCCCCTGCGGGGCGGGTCCGACTGCCCTGAGGAGAAGATTCGTCAGCAGGTAGAACTGGAAATCAAATATCAGGGCTATATAGAGAGGCAGAGGGAGCAGGTGGAGCAGTTCAAACGCTTAGAGAGGAGGGTAATCCCTGAGGGAATAGATTATCACTCTATCGAGACCCTGTCGGCGGAGGCCAGGGAGAAGCTTGAGCATATAAGGCCCAGGTCAGTAGGGCAGGCCTCCAGAATCACGGGGGTGAGGCCCTCTGACCTTTCTGCTCTCATAATCTACTTGGAGAGGATGAAGAGACAGTGATGTTTCACGTGAAACAACTGCAGCAGGGGGCCCTCCGGCTGGGCATAGTCTTGACTAAAGAGCAGCTTGAGGCCTTCGCCGCTTATCACCAACTCCTTTTGGACTGGAATCGAAGGATGAACCTGATCTCCAGGGCAGATGAGTCTCGGATCGTCACCCATCATTTTCTGGACTCCCTGACTCCTGTTCCTCACCTACACTGGCCAGAGGGCATCCAGCTTTTAGATCTGGGTTCGGGAGCGGGCTTCCCCGGTGTTCCCATCAAAATCATCCGCCCCCAGGTGTCCCTCACCCTTCTGGATTCCCGCAGGAAAAGGACTCTCTTCCTCAAAAAGCTGGTCAGTCTGTTGGCCCTTCGCTCTGTCTCGGTAATCTGTGAGCGAGCCGAAACACTTCACTGCCAGGAACAATATCTGGGCCGTTTTGATCTGGCAACTGCCCGTTCGGTGGCTCCCCTCTCTCAGTTGCTCCCCTTAGCCCTGCCCTTTCTTAAGAAAGGGGGAAAACTCATCGTCTACAAAGGCCCTGATGAGTCCCCCGACCGGTTGAATGTGGATACTCCAGTCTCCCTCACGGAGATTCCGGTTCAGTTCCCTAAGCCCCGTATCCTGGTGATAGTAGAGAGGCTGTGATCGGATGTTTACTATAAACATTCTGTCCCTATCGGGACAGAGGAGAGTCTCGTTAGAGACGAGATGTTTATAGAATGTGGGGAGATTCATTTTGGGACATCTTCTGCTGGCCAAACCCTGGCATTTATATGCCATTTGTGGTAAAAAACCTTGCCTTTTGGCCGATAGTTTTATATAGTTTATTGAACTTTCACAAAAATATTACAATTGGAGACATAAGCGACGGAACTTCTTTATG
>CAZQSC010000197.1:0-4322 GCA_964595705.1 uncultured bacterium
CAAAAACTGGTAGTGCCTTACGCAACCTAAAGGTTGCGGCTACTTAAGGCTACCATTCATTTAAGCTACTATTCATTTAAGATGTAAATTGTCTATTTTGTAGAACTCTATTTTGTTGAAAAACCGCTCTATTTTTCTGACCGTAAAAGTATAAGCTTTAACCTGCGATTCATAAGTTACTCCACCCATATGAGGGGTGATAATCAAATCTTTATGCGTTCTGGCATAACGGATAAGCCGACGGTAGCCAAAGTCGTCCTCCAGCTCCAGCGGCAACAATTGACAAAAATCCGCAGCGCAGGATCGCCGCCAGTTTTTCCTTCACATTTTTCATGTCAGACTCCTATCGTACCCGGAAAGAATAAAGATGTGCGTTCTTAATTCCGAACCGTAACTTGATCTTTCCCCCGGCGAGCAAATTGAGGTCTTTTGCACCTTTCCAGCTTACCTGATAGTCGATGCAATCGCTGGTCAAGGGGTGGCATTCTCCAAATGAGAGACCGGGGATGATCTTCCCGTTCATATCTAGGACTTCTACTCGGATCCAACCATGGTGGGTCTGCCCGTTTATCTCCAAAACGCCACCAGGCCACACAAAAGGCTTGGTGGTGACTGTGCCCTCGGCATTACCTGCCTCCAAGGAAACGAAACCGTCTTTGCGCAGCAGGGCAAGGCCAATAGAACCTTCAGGACAGGGATACGGTGCACCGTGAGGGGTGGAGCGGCCACCGTACCACATCCACAGGCGTCCCTCATGAAGCACAGGGGGATTACATCCCATGGAGACCCAGGTAGAATCCCAGTGCCCCTCAGGACCCTTGGGGAAGAAGACCTGCCGGTTACCCACCCTCCGCCAGTTTACCCCGTCACGGCTGCAGGTCAACTGCAGGTCCAGTTTCTGCTCCAGCGGGTAGTAAATCTCCAGAATCCCGATATAGAGGCTCTCGTAGTTGTAGGCGGTGAGACTGTAGAACTGGATATGGCAGGGGTCGTCCAAATCCGAGGCTAAAACCAGCTTTGGATCGCTCCAGTGCAGGAAATCCTCGCTTTCTGAGCGACAGATCACCCGTCGCCCCAGACGGTTCAGAATCTCCGGTTCGCGGCAGTAAGTCACATATTTCCCGGTGAAGTGATCGAACATCACTGTGGTACGATCTCCTATCCCTGGCAAAACTGGCTCAGGCTCCATCTTCCACCGGATGCCATTCGGTGAGAAGGCCACATAAAGCCCGTTTCGAGGATTGCCTTTACCGTAGCTAGCATAGAAGAGCATCTTGTAGCGCCGGTTTTCGTCGGGATCGTCGGGAGTATAAAGAACCCCATGATTGTCGATAAGACCGTCTTGGAGGAAGAAGACGATATTATTCTCCTTTGAGCCCCTGAACTCACACAACCCCAGCTCGGGTTTTTCCCAGTGGAGTCCGTCTTCGCTTTCAGCATAGCAGATAAGTGTTCTTTCCGACAAAGGCCCAGCCTTTTTGTAGCCCAGATACCACATCTTGAACAACCCGGTCTCCTCATCTCTGATAACCGTTCCATAGAGAAGCACCGCCCTGGATTCCCAAGGTCGATCATGGGTCAAGACAGGCTGGTGGCCAAACCTTTCCGGCGGATGCATGGTGCGTTGCACCAGAATGTTCTCCTCAATGATTTCATCATCAAGGAAAAGCTGGCTTTGAGATAGATCAATTTGCATCTTTGGTTTTCTCCATCACTTATAGCCAAATGCTCCCAGCGAAAAGGCCTTTTTCAAATCATTCAGGTCTCGCAAGTTAATATTCTGGAACGGTCTTGTGCCTGAGGCACAATTGCTGGCCATCTCGATGATCCGTTTGATAACCTTCAATCTTTCCGATAGCGGAACTTTGCTACGTATTATCATCCTCTCAATTTCAGCAAGTAGATTTCTTACGCATGTCTCCGCATTATCACGATGGCCCAACTGCAGCAGGTTAATCAAATCATGTACGGTTGTTTTCAATGCCTCAAGCTTCACTTGCGTGGCGCTGTCCAGGGTTCGGCCCTGTACAGATTCGGCCAAATCAAGCTTCCCCCTGGCATATCGTAGCAAACCAATCGGAGACAGGTATGGTAATGGGTATCTTCCCTGGGATGGAAGCATTGCCAGATTGTCGATGACGGCAACCATCTTCAGGGCATCTGCGAAAGTCCTTTGAGTGAGAAAACTGGCATAAGAACGTCGGTATTCGGGATTGTTCCGGGCAGCCGCAAGCCCGTATCGCTTCTTGTAGTGTTCCATGGTAACATCAAACGTTGCATAGAACTTGGCAAGATCATCCTCGCTGTGGGAAATCTGATAGAGGGACGCATAACCGAAGAAAAGGTTGGACGGGGGATATCCAAACCCATCTCCTCCCCACCGCTTAATGATGAACTGATCTCGATAGCCATCTGTCCAGATGCCAGTAATATCCTGGTGTCCCTTGAAGTAGTTCACAGATTGGGCCTTAACGACCCGGAAGTATTTTTCCTCGCCGGTCTTCAGATACAGGGTCAGGAAAATGGGCCAAGTTCGTGGGTCGTCACCCGCGCCGAAACCACCAATCTGGCTCGTTCTAATTGAACGATCCACCCAGAAATCCGCCGCGTGCTTTACCTGCTGCAAAATGTATTCATCGCCTGTCAACATGTAGATATCGGTCATTATGGACACGGGAAGACCGAAGGGGTCATCGTACCAGCCACGCCAGTGCTCACCTTTCATAAAAGCACCCACAGCTTTACGTACGGCCTCGAGAAAGCGCTCTTCGCCGGTTTCGTGATACAGAATAGCTATCGCACCCGGGCCACCCATATCATAGGCATGATATGTACGATACTTATAGTAGTCAGGTCTCGCTTCAACTTTTCGACCATCAGGAGAAAGTCGGGAGCTCATGCGGCCGTCGGGATAAACGGCATATTGCAAGTACGCCTCTCCAATAGTAAGTGCAGCCTTGATATATTTCACATCTCCGGTTAGCTTAAACATCCAATCCAACAACAAAATAGGATCAAGAGGTGGAGCTTGGACTGTCTCCAGATCGAGCGTATCGTTAAGTGCATCCCAGGCAGTATAGCAGCCGTTGGCAGGATTGATATTCCGAGCGACAACCTCATCGGCATGCCGGGTCACCAATTCCAGATAGTCCTCATCTGCGGTAATTAAAGTATAAGTAAAAAGTCCGCGAAAAATACCCTTGCCACCGTGAATCCCGGGATTTGGCACTGTGATTTTGCTCCCCAGCTTTGCACTAAGCCGCTCTCCGGTACGAACATCGTAATGGAAAACATCAAAATAGGTCTTCTCTGGTCCCACATCATCTAAGGAAAATTTCAGTAGGCAATCAAACCCCCATTTAGCCTCCTGCAGGATACGTTGTCGAACCTCGCTCTCCGAAACCTTGGGTAAGGGAACATCAGCGCGGAGTCCGTCCCAATAGATCTTGCCCTTCGAATCCACAGATTTTTCCAGAAAAAGTGTCAGATAGGGCAGCGGTTTTTCAGCATACTGCTTCACAAAATCCCTTCCAAAAGGCAGGGAAAAGGCACACCATTGGGCCGCCCTGATAATAATCTGTTTTTCCGCTTGCTCATCTGATGTCCTTTGTTTCTGAGTTGTGAACACATAGCTTATACTTCTACCACGGCAGTCCTGGATACGCACCGTGGCTGCTTCCGAATAGCTCTCTTTCTCTTCGAGAAAGAGATATCCGGAAAAGGTGATTTTGTCGGTGAACTCTTCATGAGCGGCGATGGGCTGCCAGGCACGGAGCACCTTATCATCTGGCCGCACCATGCGAAACCCTAAAAATTGCGAACCGTGTTCGTAGCTCGATTTGTACTTGGGCGTCATCTTCAACGCATACGCCACACCGTCCCCTCCCACTTCAGCAACCGTATGCAGAACAATATAGTATCTCTGTTCAGCAATCAGTTTAACGGATGTCTTGAGAACCACTCGAAGGAAATCTCCTGTCTTGCTGATCTGCTGAAAAGGGATAACACTGGCAACCAATTCGGCGCCGGGGAAACCTCCATTGTCTCCATGGATGCTGACACTGACATCTACATCCTCAAGGCGTTTAAGGTACAAACCCAACGTTTTCAGCGTTGCATGAACCGGGACCATAAAAGACTGAGCTGTCCACTGTCGGCCACCAAATGCCTCTTCGTAGTCACTTTCTTCAATAGCAGCAATGGAGAACACTTCTCGCTCAGAATCATCATAGAGAGTCATCAGGATGTCTCGCCCTGAAGACACCTCTTCCCATTCAAAGGGCAGCGGGCTATGGAAGAGGCAAATAGATCGCTGGCCATCA
>CAZQSC010000198.1:0-4245 GCA_964595705.1 uncultured bacterium
AACCGGCGTGAGGCACCGAACCATACCTCCGTAGGTCCAGATACCAATCGAAGGCCTCAGCAGGCAGATTCTGTTCCTCGATCCGTCTCTCTAAACTCTCCAGGTTATCCTCCCGCTGGCCCCCACCTATTATCTCCCCATAGCCTTCAGGAGCAAGCATATCCACACAGAGGGCAAGCCTGGGGTCTTCGGGATCGGGTTTCATATAGAACGCCTTACATTGGGCCGGATACCGGTGGATCATAACCGGCCTGTCGAACTGATTGGAGAGAACAGTCTCTTCATCACCCCCAAAATCCTCTCCCCAGGAGATATCAACCCCGTTGCTTCTCAGGATATCCAAAGCCTGATCGTAGGATATTCGAGGGAACGGTTTGGTAACTTTCTGCAGTTTGGTCACATCTCTTCCTAAATATTCCAATTCCTGTTTTCTTCTGGACACCACCTGAGCTACGATATGTTCGACGAAATCTTCTGCCAGGTCCATATCCTCTTTCAGGGTATAGTAAGCAACCTCAGGCTCGATCATCCAGAATTCAGTGAGATGGCGGCGAGTTTTTGACTTCTCCGCCCGGAAAGTGGGACCAAAACAGTAGACTTTGCCGAAGGCCATAGCTCCGGCCTCCATATAAAGCTGGCCGCTTTGAGTAAGATAAGCCTTCTCTCCGAAGTAATCGACTTGAAACAGGGTGGTGGTGCCCTCACAGGCAGCCGGGGTGAAGATGGGGGCGTCTAGAAGGACAAACCCTCTGCTGTCAAAGTATTCGCGGCAGGCCTTAATCAGCTCGCTCCTTATCCTGAGGATGGCGTGCTGTCGAGAAGAACGAATCCAGAGATGGCGATGGTCCATCAGAAAAGAGATACCGTGTTCCTTGGGGGAAATGGGATACTCCCCAGCGGCTTGCACCACCTGAAGGTCTCTCACCCCTATTTCATAGCCAATTGGTGACCTGGGGTCTGCTCGGACAACACCCTGAACCACAATTGAGGACTCCTGGGGCAGGCGGTCGGAGGGCTCGAAGACTGTCTCGGAGACATCATTTTTGCTCACCACACACTGAACCGTTCCAGTTCCATCTCGCACCTGAAGGAAGTGAATCTTCCCGCTAGACCTTCTGTTGTACAACCATCCCTTCACAGTGACCTCTTTGCCCTCGTAACAGGCGATATCGGAGACATATATCCACTCGGTCATCATTCAACGCTCCTTGGTAGTCAATCTCAAACCGACGAGTTCCTGAGGGTAATGCTGGTTAATTGGTGAGAGGTAAGTAGAAAGACTCTTTCGGCATAACCGGGTACTCTAAACTCCGGACCCTGTTGTCGGAAACGGAATCTCCTGTCGCACAGCGTGAAGGCTTAAAGGCTGTGTTACAGTGACTCTTCAACAAGATCTGCCAGATAGAGTTTCCCAATGACTAATGACTTAACCCGGAGGCAACCGCTACCCTGAAATTACCCACCGATTTCTCACTGACATCTGAAAATTTTGATTGAAGTATTTGTTTTATTGGGATATATTGTCCTTTTTCCTGACAGGTGAAGTAGATCAACTGCAGGTTGGGGTTCTGTCGGAGAACATCGCATAAGAGGTTAACCATTTTCTCCAGTCGGTTGGGTCCGAAGTCGTCGAAGGAGTTAAATGCCTCGTCCATTATCAGAGGGGGAAGCTCTCCACCTTTTTCGGCTATCAGGTTCAGTATTCCCACTCGCAACAGGATGTAGAGGCCGGCACGCATGCCCCCGCCTAACGCCTCAGCGTCCTCATAGCTGCCCAGTCCCTGGATTTTCACCCTCAGATTCAGGTTCTCGTCCATTGAGGTTTCTGAATAGCGGCCGCCGGAGAGTTGGGAGAGCTTAGTGGTCAAAAACTGATTGAGCTTAGGGGCGATGTCGGTGTAAACCCTCTTGCCTGCCTCCCGCAGAAGTTCCTGGGCCTTCAGAAGAGCATCACGGTAAAGGTGAATCCTCTCCAGCTTTCGGCGGGCATCCTCTAAATCGGATTCCACATCGGCCAACTGGGGTTTGCCCCGCAGTTTCTCATCCCTCTCGGTCTCTTTCCGGACAAGTAGGTCCCTTTGTTCCTGTAATTCTCGTTCTATCCTTTGATATTGTCGCTCATAAAGGGAAAGCTTTGTCCACTCTACCCCAAGCTCAGCCAAGCGAGGTTCCTGATCTACAAGCTCATCCACCAATTTCTGGTTCCTTCCCATTTCCCCCAGGAAAGCGGACGGATCTTTTCCTTCCAACAGATTTGCTACATTCTTAAGATCTCGCTCTAATGCCTGGTAATCGGCCTGTTTCTCTTTTATCTGCTCTATGTAGCCTTCTGCCACTTTTATAGAACGGTCTGCTTCTGCCTCTGGGCACCATTCCTTAAGGCTTTGGAACACCTCCTCCTGCAGGATTTGGGTCTTTTGGTCCAAATCCTCCACCCTACCCTGCTTCCTGGCCACTTCATCCTGAAGTTTCTCTATCCTTTCCCGAACCTGCTGGAAAGCGATGAGTTTTTCGTACAATTGGTCGTAGTCCTGACTGGCTGCATTCTGGAGAAGCTTTGCCTCTGCCTCCATGTAAAAATCTGTCCAAACTCTCACTAACTCTTTTATTTCCTGAAAATCTGAGGCGTTCTGCAAGTTTTGGGGTAGTTCTGGCTGCACCAAACCAGGAATTTTACGCAACGTCGACTCTGCCTGTGTAAAATCACTGATTAGCTTCTCTGTAGAGACGAGAAATTGGGTTCTACACTCTTCGATTTTCTGCTCAAGTGTTCTCAGGCTCTCCTTTGCCTTCTTGATCCTGAACTTGCAGAGTGCTGCTACTGCAGCAAACAGGGCAGTGATTCCCACTACCCACAGAGGAAGCCAGAACAGCGAGAAAAGGCTGGCCAAAGAAAAAGCTGCACTTATCTTAAACAGCAACCTTGTGTAGCCCAAGCGACTTTTTATCTGGACTCTCTGGGCTGTACTCACCTGGTATTGAGGTTCCTGCTGCGAGAGGATATCCTGGCAGTGGTGGAGCTTTTGCTCAAGTCCCCTCAGGATGCGAATATCCGTCACCGAAAGTATAGAGTAAATCTCCGGGTAGGCTACGGCCTTTGCTTCACAGGACTTTAGCTCCTTTTTCAGCTCCTCGATGTCTTTCTGGGTCTGATTTGCCCGGATGTTGTTCTCTTTCATCGCCGCCAATTTGGATTGAAGCTGCTTCAAGCGCTGGGGGTCTATCTTTTTGTATTTGAGCAGTTCATTTCGCTTTTCCTCTAAGAATTGGACTAACTCTGTATCGGGAATTTGCTCCTGGTACTTTTTCTCGTAAGAGGCTTTGAGGTCTTCTACCTCATTCCATCTCCTTTTCAGATCCAGGAGCCTGGCCTTTCTTACTTGGTAGTTCAGCTCTCTCCCTCGGTATTTGAGTCTTTCGACCCTCTGTTTCAGAGTCCTTATCTCTTCCAGCACCTCTTCCAGTTCAGTGTGCAGGGCTTTAAGGCTCTGACACTGTCTTTCCAGTTCTTGTACCCGACTGGCCGCTTTACCCGCCTCAGTACCTGGCCCTCGATCAGTTTTGCCTATCTCCTTCAGGCGGGCCTCTATCTTTGCCAGGGCCTTTTCCAGTCCCATATCTTCCCTCCCGGTGGCCACCAGAGATTTTATCTTCTCCGTAACGCCTCTTCTCACTCTGTCGTCGCCGATTTCGGCCACCTGGAGCTGCTTTACCACCGGGATACCTTCAAAGCTCTCTCTGGTCATATTCAGTTGTGTTTCGGCAATCAGCGGGCCTTGACGGCTGCTGGGATAGCGGTCGGTGACCTCCTGGTTGGAAGGTTTAAGGAAAAGCCTCACTACATCGGTCTTGGAAGTTCCCTCTTTTATCTGCTTATGGATCTCAAATTCTTCCCCATTGGACATAGAGTATCTCAGATTTCCTCCATAGACCTGGTGAGTCCAGGGTTTAAATCTCTGGCGCAGTTCTTTTTGAGCGAAGGGGAAAAGAACGGCGGTTATGAAATTCTGCAGGGTGGTTTTTCCCTCATCGTTAGGGGCCAAGATGAGGTTAAATTGGCCCTCCAGTGGCAGCCGAAGCTGCCCAAGACAGCCGAACCCTGCTACAAATATCTCTTTAAATCTCATAGCCTCTTATGTGTCCTCTTAACAGTGCATCCAGCCCCAACACTTCTGCCTCTTCCAGCACCTGTGTATCTCGTGAATTGCCTTTGCCCTGGGCCTTGGCCTCTTGGAGTTGTTCGTG
>CAZQSC010000199.1:0-4235 GCA_964595705.1 uncultured bacterium
ATGACCGAAGGATCGCGATGAGCCCATTTGTTTTGGGTGGCGTTCAAATAAAGGTGGCGCCTATTGCAAAATAAGGCTAACCACGGCTGCAATGATGATGTTGGGCTCAAGCTGTGGATGAACTGTACAGAGCGCGGTCTTTGAAATATGTAAGAGACGGGAGTGCTGAAACTAACAGAAGGGATGTAAACAAACTTGAATCGCTTATTGGTGATGACCATGGTTTGTATTGGCCTGATCGGATGTGCACCTTCATCGACACAAAGAGAAACCACGGAACCAACCGAGAGCCTGAACAGCAATGGAGCTAAAATGGCGCTATTTGCAGGTGGTTGCTTTTGGTGCATAGAATACACATTTGAAAAAGTGTCGGGAGTGGTAGAGGCAATCTCCGGTTATACTGGTGGAACAGTGAGCAACCCTACCTATCAACAGGTTTCAACAGGCACAACGGGACACTATGAATCTGTATTGGTAAAATATGATCCTGCCCGGGTCTCCCATGCAAGACTTCTTGAGATTTTTTGGAAGAACATAGATCCTACAGATCCTGGTGGGCAATTCTATGATAGAGGCAGCCAGTACAGGACGGCTATATTTTATTTCAGCCAGGAGCAACGCGCTCTTGCAGAAGAATCGAAGAAAAGATTAGAGTCGGCAGGGATATTTGATGCTCCCATTGCGACACAGATTCTCCCTGCTACTGACTTTTATCCTGCAGAGGATTATCACCAGGATTATTACAAGCAGTGTCCGTTGAAATTTGAGGGCTACCACAAGGCCTCCGGCCGAGAAGAGTTTGCAGTTAGCGCCTGGCAACGACACAGCCACTTTCATCTTTTCCCGGACAGAGCCGACTACTGGATAGGCTATCAGAGGCCTTCCACAGAAGAATTGAAAACTATCCTCACCCCCTTGCAATATGAAGTGACTCAACAAAACGGTACAGAAGCGCCATTCGGGAATGAATACTGGAACAATCATGAGGAAGGTATATATGTGGATATAGTCTCAGGCGAGCCTCTGTTCAGCTCCAGAGACAAATTCGATTCAGGAAGCGGCTGGCCAAGTTTTACCAGGCCTATAGAGCCAGAGAATGTGGTGGAGAGAAGAGATGCCTCCTTAGGAATGGTAAGGATCGAAGTGAGAAGCAAACACGCCGATTCTCATCTGGGGCATCTCTTCAACGATGGACCCGCACCAACTGGGCTGCGATATTGTATAAACTCTGCAGCTTTATATTTCATACCCAAAGGAGACTTGGTGAAAGAAGGATACAGCGCGTACTGCGATCTATTCCAAGGTGAGTGAAATAGCCCCAGACAGAAGGCCCATCCTGTGAGCATCTGTACCAAGCTGCAAGGTATTTGCGTATCAGCAAGGGGGAATATATCCAGTGGCTTTTTGAAAAACCGTGAGCCGTTGGGTGACGCAGACCGCGCTTATGAGTTCCCCCAATATGATATATCCCCATGACGGAGTTGAGCAAATAAGGAGACAAAATGATTGTACGCATGTGGCATGGGCGCGTGCCAACGAGCAAGGCACAGGCATATCGGGCATTTCTGAACGAACGCGCTATTCCTGATTATCAATCGGTTGAAGGCAACATCAGCGTCTATATTCTGGAACGCAAAGATGGTAAAGTCACTCACTTTATCACACTGACTTTTTGGTCAAGTCTGGATGCAATAAAAGATTTTGCGGGAGACGATGTGGAATCGGCAAAATATTACCCTGAAGATGGAGCCTTTTTGCTCGAATTTGAACCCAGAGTCGTACATTACAAAGTTGTAGGACAATCTTAGCATGTCTGTTCTTGCGCTCACTACTACTTCGTCTGGGAATATCGTAGTGATCTAACAAATGTTTTATTTCATTCGAGATACTACAGAGCGCAGCCGTGAAAAATGAGCAAAGGCCACGAAGATGCGCCGTACGTTCCGCTCATTTGTGGGATAAGTGCCGTCAGCACGGCAGCGGGCAGAAGCTAATTGACCATGCCGCTGATCTTTGCGTAGTAAGGTTTTCAACAGATAACCCCTTGGTGGCTCGTGACAGACTCTCCGGCTTAACATTAGTTGATAAAAGTACCTACAAGAAGTAAAAAGTCACATATAATTCCCAGGAATTGTCTGATGAATGAGAATATATTCTCCAGCCTATCCAAATATAGCTCTGGTGCAAATGAGAACTATTTAACAGAAGCCCTGGTCTTTGTAACAAGGCTCCTTCTTGAGCGCACGCCTGCCGCAGGTTTGGATATGGTTAACCTGTTATGCGGCCTATCCCAAGAAACTTGGTTCAGTGATCCAAAATCCGTACACATTTCGACTCAGGTTACGACTGATGAGGGGAGACCAGACATTGAGATCAGGGGAAAAGATACACTGGTTTACATCGAGGTCAAGCATGACTCTCCCCTGACTTCAGGTCAGCTTGAAAGCTACAAGACACAACTGGACAAGGCCGCTTCTCCGAACACACGCCTGGTGTTGCTAACCCGGTCACGAAATTCAGCCTTCGAGACCACCCTCCAGCCCGGTGACTACCACCACATATATTGGTACGAAATTTACAACCGGCTTTCTCAAACTGATACCCAAGATGACGTTTGCCAGTATTTTGTGCAAAGCCTGATGAGCTTCTTGGAGGAGAAGAGAATGGGTATGAAAAAGGTAACTTGGGAATACATCCAAGGTGTTCCGGCACTGCTCAACTTGACAGACATGATGGAAACAGCCATAGCTGAGGTCATGCCAGGCGTCAAATTCACTCGCACTGCTGGCTGGACTTGGCGGGGATTCTATCTGCCCGATGACTACTGGTTTGGTATTCGCTATGCCCAACCATTGGTGCTGCTATTTGAGAACAACAAGGGCTATAAGCCAGTAACGTACAAGCGTGATCTGAATCTTGAGGAAAAGCACCTTTTCTCGCTGAACAAGGATGAGCAATTCGAGTGCATCGTCAAATTTCTGCAACAGGCAAGCGCAAGTGCACCGAAGGCCAGTCAAGATGCGGAGGTGGGCTAATCCCTCTCCGAGCCAATGTCTGGCGACACTATGGAGGGCTCGAGGCAATGAAATCAGATTTCTCTTTGCGTAAACTGTCTCCAAAAGACGGCCAAGCTCTGGGCAGGTTGATGGACAACAGCCCAGATACGGGCCGCATCAGTACTGCGGTCCATTTTGAGATCGATGCCTTGCAAGCCCTCAAAGCAACACAGGGCAACTTTGTGGGCGTGGTGGCAGAGAGCCCTGACCATGATGGCCTTATCGGCGCTTGCCTGGCTCGGTTCGGACAATGCCAATTTGAGGGTTGCCTGAGGCCACATGCTTTGCTCAACAGTCTTGTGGTGCACCCAGCCTTTCGCCGACGAGGGGTCGCTTCGGCATTAGTGGAATGGCTGGTCAGCTATACACGCCATCGACTTAGCGACGATGGCGTGATCTGGGCTTTGATACAGCAGGGCAACGTTGGCTCTGTACGAGCAGTTGGCAAGTATCTGCAGCAGTTTATCAGCGAGCGGATTATCATAGTACCGACTAAAATGCGGGGCAACTCTCCCAAAACGGGCACGCGGTTCACAGTTCGCCCGATCAACGCAGATGAACTTGGCCTAGTGGCGGAGCAACTGAATTACTTCTACCGAGATTTCAACTTTTACGAGCCACAGACTGCCAATAGTCTGGCATCTTGGTGTGCGAGTACTCCATTCGATACTCCATTTCGCCAGTACCTCGTTGCCACTGATTCCAGGGGAACCATTTATGCAGGGGCAGGTGTGTCCGAAAGCTACCGCTTGAGCACACTCCATATTCGCCATATGCCGGATGCACTCCGCGTTCTGAACAGCCTCATGCGAATTGTGCCTCCCGATGGAGTTACAAAGAACCTGGCGCTGAACAAAGTATGGTTTGCCCCAGGCCATATACAAGCAGCGAAATGTCTCTTCGAGACCGTTCGATGGGTATGGCGGGAGAAAGCAAGCCTGCTCATCACATGGGTTGACAAAGGGAATCCTGTTTTAAAAGCTTTCAATTTACGGCCATGGACCCCTGTGACAAAATCTGCGGTTGTTATCGACAGCCCTGTAGCCATGGCCACAAGCCGCCTGGTTTACTATGATTGAGCCTGGAGACAACATTGAACGAGAGTGGACCTTGGACATAGCTGCAGATGGTGGGGCCAAGACATCTGTTGAATACTCCCCCTGCTGTAGAGGCGCCCTC
>CAZQSC010000200.1:0-4219 GCA_964595705.1 uncultured bacterium
GATCAGAAGTTAAAAGAAGAGCTGGGTGATCTTCTGTTTCAGGTGATGTTCCACGCCCAGATAGCTAAGGAGGAAGGGCGTTTTAATATTAGCGATGTGATCGCCACTAATATAGAGAAGCTTAAAAGACGCCACCCCCATGTCTTTGGGGATGTGAAGGTTAAAAGCACAGAGGAAGTGCTGATGAATTGGGAAAGAATAAAAGATGCAGAGGGTAGGGGATCAGTGCTTGAGGGTGTGCCCTCCTGCCTGCCGGCGTTGTTGCGAGCCAAAAGGGTGCAGGAGAAAGCAGCACGGGTGGGCTTTGATTGGAAAGATGTTGCTGGGGTGGTGGAGAAGATAGAAGAAGAGATAGCCGAGCTTAAAGAGGCCTGCAGCCAGAAAGACCCCAAACGGGCCGAGGAGGAGATGGGAGATGTCCTCTTTTCCCTGGTCAATCTGGCCCGGTTTCTCCACATCTGCCCTGAAGAAGCACTCCACGGCAGCACCAACCGATTTATCCGCCGATTCAAATTTATCGAATCGGAGCTTCAGCACCAAGGCAAAACCCCCCAGGTGGTCTGTTTAAAACAAATGGATGCTATATGGGAGAAGGCGAAGCAGAAAATCCAGTAGACCTGCCCAGGCCATCTTTATAAGCAAAGTGCTTAAATCCGTCTCAAGTCTCTTACCAGTCATTAGTCATTGAGCATCAGTCATTGGTGAACTTGTCTCTCTACTCACCAATTGAGCATTCTTTCCTGAAAGAAGGTGTAGGAGGTGTCTCCAGACGCTGGTAGAATCCGTCCGTGGGGAAAATGTAGGTCAAGAATTGTCGGCACTAAAACTTCCCTTAGGTAAGTTTTGCTTGACATATAGATTTTGGGTGAATATATTTAGAACTCGTCATTTATTTGACAACCATCTAACCAAAGGAGTGATTATGAAACGGTTTGTTCTTAGTCTATCTATTATTCTCATCGTCTTGATGTTCAGTGCAGCAACAGGCTATGCCGAGGGCTACGCCATTGTAGTCAAAGAACAAACACTGGCCGACCCAGAATGGGCGCAAGTGGTAGATACACTGAAGGCAAAGCACCAGGGGAGGGTTTTTGTGTATGAATCTGAGACGCAGATAGATGTGGTATTAGATAGTCTGAAGGAGATGTTTCCCAAGTATATCTGTTTCGTCCTCAAGCCCCTGGATGCAAAGTATTGGGTAGTTGAATCTATAAATCGGCTTACCCGAAAGCTTGACGACGATCCTTATGGGGATGCGATCTGGGGGATTGTGACGGGCTATACTCCCCAGGATGCTCTGAGAATAGTGAGTATCTCGGGTTTCAGGGTAAGGAATGTGCTTTCTGGCACCGGCGCCGGTTGGCTGGAATATGTTCAACAGGGAATAACCACTAATGAATGTGAGCATAATAAGATGCAGGTGAAATACCCTGATGGCACCATTGTGGATACCCTCAAATGCCCTACCGACCGCACCCAGTTCTTGGCGGAGAAGCTGAACAGCAACCAGTATGATATCTTCATCACCAGCGGCCATGCAAATGTGGACAGATGGCAGCTTCACTATCCTGACGCTGACAGCGAAGGATTCTTCCGCTCAAAGGAAGGGCAGCTTTACGGGGATCCCTTTGAGGGTGAGGGCATAAACATAAACTCAACTAATCCAAAGATATATTTTGGCCTGGGCAACTGCTACATCGGAAAGATCCGAAGTATGGATGCGATGGTTCTGGCCTGGATTCACACCGGGGGGGCATATATGTATACTGGCTATGTGTGGGAAGAGGGACCTGATAGCTACCAGCTTGGGGGCACAGCAGCCTACTTCTTCATTCAGAACCAGTGCACCTGGCCAGAGGCCTTCTTTCTCAGCAACCAGGCCATAGTCTTTGACCTGGAGAACCAGACCCCCGGTTCAACCCCGTGGGACAGAGACCGCGCTGCCCTCTACGGTGACCCTGCTCTGGATGTAAAGATAGAACCAGTAAGAGACCCTCTTTACGAGAGTGAAATCACTGTGACTCCTGGGGCAGAGAGGGATACGGTCAAAGTGAAGATAACGATGAGCGAGGAGGGCACCCCCGGGTTCAACGGAAAGTGGGGAAACCGACACCCGATAGTGATGTTGCCCTTCAGGGTAGAGAACCAGCAGATTGAGTATACCGATGCATATCAGGCGGTGGTGACAGATAACTTTATTCTGTTTTATGTATGGAAACAGGGTGATCCCCCCTTACAGAAGGGGGAGGAAAGAGAGGTAGTTTTCACCACTACTACCGAATTGAGCACCAGTGTAGAGGAAACCCCTCACCTTCCCTCCCTTCGTTCTGCTAAGCCAATGCTTTTCCAATGTTATCCGAATCCGGTACCCAGATGGACAGCCATAAGCTACCGGATCTTCTCCGCCGCTTTCGTCTCCTTGAAGATCTACGACGCCACCGGCCGGTTTGTTCGCACCCTTGTTGGTGCCTACCAGCAGCCGGACTACTACAGTGTCCGCTGGGATGGCAAAGACAGCTTTGGCCGCGATGTGGCTTCTGGCGTCTACATCTATCGTTTAGTCGCAGGTGATTTTACCAACAGCAGGAAACTTATCGTGGTTAGGTAATCTCCTTCAAACAATGAAAGGAAAGATGAGAGGAGTCTTGGGCCTGGGGGGCTTTCTTTTGCTGTTGTTTTTTCTTGTTCAAACCTCTCAGGCCCTTCCCAGAAGGAAAGACTTTGTTGCCGCTCTTATAGAAAGGGTGAATCGCGACCGAATAGAAGAAGACCTGGCACATTTGGTGTATAAGGATCCAACCAAACCTTACAACAACAGTAAAGAGAACTTACGCACTCGGTATGCTCGACATCCTGACTGCTGGGACTCAGCTGGCAGCTTCATCCGGCAGCGACTGATCCAGGCACTGGGGGACAGCAACTTGGTGGAGGTTTTGCTTTTCCGGCATACACCGGATGACAGTATAATGTATGATATAGTGGGAACTCTGAGGGGAGGAGGCAACGGTTACTTTATCTGTTGCGCCCACTACGACGACACTGGACGCAACACCCCCGGCTGGAACTGGAGAACCGACCCCGCCCCCGGGGCCGACGACAACGGCAGCGGAGTGGTCTCAGTGCTGGAGACAGCAAGGGTGCTGGCCAGCTCGAAAAGGGAATTTCCTTTCTCTATTAAATTTATCTTCTTCTCCGGCGAGGAACTGAGACTATTGGGAAGTAAATTCTATGTCCAGGGAGCAGCAGAAAGAGAGGAGAACATCCTTGGTGTTATCAACTATGATATGATCGGCCACAATGACCTGCCTGGCTTGGTCATTATAGCTAATGTGAAGTCTCAGTGGCTGGCTGATCTTATGGAAGAGACGGACAATATTTACAACGTTGGTCTGACCTTAGATAAAAGAGTTGACCCTCTTGCTGATCGAGGTGACCACGCCTCCTTCTGGGAGCGGGGATATGACGCTGTGTTCGGCATCGAGAGTTATCCACCAGAGGAGACAAATAAGGCGTATGACAGCATAGACGATGTCATATCGAGCGACAGCCTGGACTACCACATTAGCTTCGACCTGATTGCGCGAGCTACTCGGCTACAGGTGGCTGCATTAGCCCAGTTTGCCGCCGGTGAAAATCCCCTGCCTGATCTCGCCATCTCTCCTGGCGACATTCGTTTTTCTCCAGAGAAGGACAGATTCTTCGTGACCATAAGGAACCTCGGCGATGCCCCAGTGGAGTCGGGCTTTTGGGTTAGTCTCTATGACTGTGCCCAGGATTCTTCCATTGTAGCCCAGATCTCACGACAAAGGGTTTCAATCCCCATCCCTGCTGGGGGATATTGTGCGATGTTAGAGGCACCTTGGCATCGGACAGTCCAAACCCTGTTCCGGGTAGATGTGGATTCTGATGACGAAGTTGCTGAGTCAAACGAGAATAACAACAGAATTTATCAGACCGTTCGAAGAGTAGGGATTCCTATAGTGGAGATCTCAGAAGATTATGTCTATCCCAATCCCTGCTCCGAGGGACAGCTGTACTTTCACTATCAACTCTCTCAGGCAGCCACTGTACGGATCGAGGTGTTCAACATCTTGGGAGAGAAGATATGGGTGGAGCAAATTCCTAAGGACCTCAGATTTCGTGATGATATCCACTATGGGGCAAACCAGGGGGTGAATGAAGTTCCCTGGGACTGTGAAGATATCTCCAGCGGCCTTTA
>CAZQSC010000201.1:0-4169 GCA_964595705.1 uncultured bacterium
ATCTGACTTTCTATTTCAGAAAGCCAGATTTTATCTTTTTCTCTCATCCACCAATATGTCATGTTACGCCTCCTCTACGTCTAAGGTTTTTAAAAACCTCACCTTCTTAGGTGAGGATGTCCGAAAAGCCATCTGTCCGGGGAAGATCTCATATACCTCCCACCCATCTTTGTCTAGCACCTCGTAGACAAAGAGGCGAGAGTAGTACCTCCACCCCGGTACTACCCAAGGGTCGATCACCGGGGTGGCGAAAACCTCCCCGGTCGGGGATCGCCTGGGGTCAAGGTGATCCCCTTCCAGTGGCTTTCCTGTCAAGTGATATAGTTTCATCGGTGCTCCTCCTAGTCCCCGCTCCTCACCAGGCTCCGGAGTCGAAACCTAGTAGTGCAGGGGTCCTCCGCCTCCTCCTGAAGGGCGCACCAAGCCTTGCGGGCCCTGGCAACCGCTTTTGCGGGAGTGGGCCCCCAGGCGAGGATGCCACCCCAGTCGAAGATCGGATCGTGAAAGCTGTTGTTCCACCCGTCGCAGATTGCGAAGGTGGAAGAGTAGTAGGTCTTATCCGGCGCTACTGCACACCGGATAAAAGCGAAGAACCCCCGCCGCCTCCTCCACATGCGGACAGAGTTGATGTTTTGGAGCACGGCATAGGGGATACGATCGCCGTACTCCTCCTCAAGCACCCTGCGGGAGGCGACGAGGGGACGAGGAGCTCTCCGGAGCTCCTCTCTAGACCACTTTTTTTTTAGTCTTTCCCTCAAGTTCATGATAACCTCCTTTCTTTTTTGTTTTTTTTGGTTTTTGAATAAAAGGGAAAGGACACTCTCCTCGTGGCGAAGAGAGTGTCCATTGTTTCTAGTTAAATAGTCCACCTCCACTTTAGTGGATTAGGTGGAACAACCTCTTCAATGGGAGTTCCGTTGCCGATTGCTCGGCAAAGGATATCCTCTCGGTGAAATACGAATTCCTGCCACTCACCGCTGTGGGAGGAACGAGTTCGGAAACGGTAAGTCTCCGAAGTTACCTCCCAGCCGGTGAAGGCAGTGCTCCGGCCTTCTGGTACAACTCCCACCTCCTTAACCTCACCGCAGATATATTCTGCGGAGTAGGAGAGGCCGGATGGCCAATCAACATGTCGATGAGGATCCTTCTGGGTGGGAACCCAGGATGGGTGAGAAAGATACCCCGACAGGTGGGGTTTTATTGTTGTTTTCATGGCTTCCTCCTTTTATCTAAGTTTAAAAATTCGTAAGGTTGGGGGGGGGGAACGTTTAAACAACCTTAATCCTGTGCCCTGCTTTTTCCTCCAGAGCACGGATGTTTTTGCCCCCACGTCCAATCACGAGTCCCTTAATCCGATCGGGGACTCGGATTGTCGCCTTGTCTCTGATAAGGACGACCCGAGTATTGGAGCAGGAAGTTATCTTGACGATGACAGCCAAGAATCCTTCCGGTGCCCTCCCGAAGAAGGGCGCTTTGTTGAACTCGGAGAGAATTGCTGCATCCCACTCTCCAAGCGCTCGCTCGGCAGCTTCGACAGCCGCCTTTTGCAGGAAGCGACATCTATGGCGAAGGAGCGCCTCTTGCACTCGCTCGTACTCGGCAGGATTAGGAATGGGGATTTCTTCCTCCCTTAAGATGTAGCGAAACCATTCGTCATCCGAGGGGAGGAGGGTGGGGACTTTCTGGAGGGTTGCGGGTAATTTGACTGCCCAGTTGTTCCGACGGGCAATGCTCGACCTCCCCTCCTTTACCACCTCGTACTCAGGAAGATCAGGCTTCGGGCAGTCCGCCGAGATGCGGACATATTGCCCGATGACAGGCAGCTTGTACCCGTCTTTTGTCTTTTGGAGCTTCCCCATGTAGGGGTCGCTCCATTTGCTTTCTTTGAAAGCAACCCACTGACCTACGAGGGAGGCCAGAGGATCGCTTTCGTTCGTTGTAGGCCAGATGAAAATGATTCCCTCCGGCCTGTCAAATTTCGTCTCATACTTTTGCATGATAACCTCCTTCTTTTCTTTTTAGTTTTAAGTAATCTATAAAGTTGTGGAGGGGAAACACGGAATGATGTTCTGCGTATGTGTAAGCTTGCCTGATAATGGTGATTTTGGATCACTTTTTAAGCAATCCAATCACCTTTTTTATAAGGGCCATATCAGGCAATAAAAAAGGCACTCCCCGACTCGTCAGAGTCAGAAAGTGCCTGTGATTTGCCCCCTTGCGGGGGCGTTTCAATGGCTTAGGGATTACTCCGATCTAACGGCGATCGGAGTATTCCCCCTCCAGTAAAAATGTTCCTTGGGCGCAATGCCCAAGGCCACCAAAGATTTTACTAGTCTCTGGGTTATATATATATCGGCGACCGGATGATCGCCGAACTTCTTGTTAATTCCCAAGCCCTTAAACTGTAGGGCTGGGACCTCAAAACCCTCGGGCAACTCGTACCGGCGTATCCGGCACGGGTTGCCGAACTGGTTTATCTCAAAGATTTCAATCATGCTAGAAAAAAGTCTTGTTTGCATCTTTCCTCCTATGCCCGGTTTAACCACCTACCGGGCGAAGGCTCTTTTATTAAAATTCAGTAGTAAGGGAAAGGAAACGCTGCTTATGAGTGATCCTCATTGATTAAGTGACAACGAGGATCACTTGGCGTCTCCTTCCCGATATTTTAGTGAGAAAAAGTGGGGAGATTCTGTTGCCAGGTTCTCCCCGAACCCCGGCACTCCGAAGGTGCCAGGCGGGACCCGACCTACTGTCGCGGAATGGCCACGTAGGTGTAGCCATTCCTGGTCTCTCTCAGGATCTCATAGTCCAGTTCCCATATTGAAGGAACTGAATCGAGATCCCAATATCCCGCTACTATGTAGCGGGACTGGGTCCCTTCCAGTTCTCGGTGTCTCCAGACACCGAGATACTGGAGATTGTTTAATTTTATCACTATATGTCACCTCCTTTCTTAAGATTAAAATAATTTTCGCCGTTGTATAATTGTCTCATTTGAGACGGGCACTCAAGGCGAACCAACGTACCCTGCTGAATTCTGTTGCCAGGTTTCAGCGAACCCCGGCACCCCGAAGGTGCCAGACATCCCCTAGTTAGGAGGGGCTCAATTGATCTTTTTGATCAACTGAGCTCGTACTCCTATCTCCAGGATTTCCTGAAGGGAGTACTCCCTCCCAAACTCTAAACGTCCGAGGGGTTTGAGGCACAAGGCCTCGTCAAACCCTTCGACGTTTACCCGTTCAGGGTTAGAGGACAATCCAACGGCTTTCACCGTCTCGTGGCCAGTAGCCACGAAGGGATTATTCTCCCTAACCCATTTACGGGCTTCTTCTAGGGATAGGGTCTTCATTTCGAAAACCCCGTCTTCTAGAAGAAGAGGGGAGGAAAGGATAACATGAGAATAATGCATGTTATCCTCCTTTCTTAAAGTCAAAATAACTCTCGCCCATGTGTAATCGCCTCCCTTGAGGCCGGCACCCAGGGCGAACCCACGTACCGTTCAAAAATATGGGGACATAGGGAAATCAATCCCTAGTCCCCGAATGCCAGATTCTGTTGCCAGGCTCTGGCGAGCCCCGACGCCCCGGAGGCGCCAGTTGGGGGCCGAGTCCCCTAAAGGCCAAAATATTTCTTGGCCTTCTCGGCTCTGACCTTCTGGCCAGAGCCTCTTAGGACTTTGATGACCCTTTCCGGAACCGGGGTTCCTGGAGGGGCCATCAACAAGGCCTTAGCTCTCCGCAGGTTCCTACACCTGCAGAGAACTATTTCTCTCCCTTCCTGGAAGAAGACAATCTCCCAGGAAGAATTTCTCTTTATTATAGCAATTCTCATGATTCCACCTCCTTTTCTTCTTTTTCTTCTTTCGACTCAGGAAAGGGAATGACGGAGTCGAAGAACTCCGTCAATTCCCATACTGTCATCTCCCCCCTAATGAATTTAGAGGGGATTTCTATTTTATCTACCATATCAAACCTCCTTTAATTTAAGGTTAACAAAAAAAATCTCAATAAATAGGGATAAGAAACTTTATTGAATTAGCTATATAGGGGGCTATAATAGTTTAGTATATCTTTTATATATGTAGATACCCTTTGGGAGCCATTTACACGCTGGGGTGGATTTTAAACTCCCAAAAAAATAAAAATAAATTAAACAAAATCAAATAAATA
>CAZQSC010000202.1:0-4158 GCA_964595705.1 uncultured bacterium
AACAGGATAAAATATGGGCCACTCACCGACACAACTGGCACAGGGGAGACTCATCCGGTTTTTTGATCAGTTGGGCAAGTTTGCGATATTGTTCTGTCGTATCTTCCGTGCTTTTTCCGATTTTCCCACCTATGGGCGTCTGATTGTCGGACAAATGAAGGCCATAGGGATAGAGTCACTTCCCATTGTGGTTCTCACCTCACTCTTCGTAGGAATGGTCGCTTCCATTCAGACTGCTTATCAGTTGCGGGGACGAGTACCTCTGTATCTCACCGGAAGTGCGGTGAGCAAAATGATCTTTTTGGAGGTAGGACCAGTAACTACTGCCTTTGTCCTATCTGGGCGGGTGGGGGCAAGTATAGCTGCTCAACTGGGCACGATGAAGATCACCGAGCAGATAGATGCACTGGAATCGATGGCACTTAATGCCCTGGCTTATCTAATTGTGCCTCGTGTTATTGCTGGAATAGTGATGCTTCCCGTCCTGATTATATTCACAGATGCCATTGGTATTGCAGGTGCTTGGCTTACTGCTGTTCTCAGCGCTGGGATCAGCTCCCACGATTTTTTCAAGGGTCTTCAGATGTTTTTCCTGCCTATGGATGTGATAGGCGGACTCATTAAAGCCTTTTTCTTTGGCCTTACCATCACTCTGGTGCCTTCCTTTTATGGACTTAATACCACCGGAGGAGCAGAAGGTGTCGGTCGAGCCACTACCAACGCAGTGGTCGTCTGCTGTCTGTCTATTCTGGTACTGGATTATATCATAGCATCGATCATTCTGTAATATATTATTATGGTTGAGATTAAAAGTGTTTTTAAAAACTTCGAGGGCAAATCTGTGCTCAGCGGGGTGGACCTTCAGGTGCAACGAGGCGAAACGATGGTAGTGATCGGGCGCAGCGGCTGTGGCAAGACTGTACTTTTGAAACTCATCATCGGGTTGCTCAAACCCGACGACGGATCGATATTCATCGATGGAGTAGATATTGTAAGGGTTAAGTATAAGAAACTTTTAGAGCTAAGAAAGAGAATGGCTATGCTCTTTCAAGGTGCAGCCCTGTTCGACTCTCTTACCGTAGAAGAGAATGTGGGGTTGGCCTTACGGAGGCACTCTGGTTTGCCCGAGGACAAGATAAGGGATCGCATCCGCCAGTGTTTGGCTATGGTCGAACTGGAGGGAACTGAACAACTGATGCCGGCGGAGCTTTCCGGAGGTATGAAGAAAAGGGCGGCTATTGCCCGGGCCATTGCTATGGGACCAGAGATTGTTCTCTACGACGAACCCACTACCGGTCTTGATCCCATAACTGCTCAGAACATCGTCACCTTAATAGCCGACCTTCAGAAAAGGATTTCTGCCACCTCGATTGTGGTCACCCATGACCTTTCAGTTGCTTACCAGATCGGGCAGAGAATAGCAATGCTTCATGAGGGCAGAATCCGATTTGTGGGCTCTCCGGAGCAAATCAAGACCAGCGAGGATGAGATTATTAAACATTTTGTGAGCGGAGGAACCCTCTGATGCCAAGATGGGGAGATGAAGCTAAAATAGGATTGATGATATTCGTTTCCTTCGTACTTCTTGTGGTGGGAATTATGGTTTTGGGGGATTACCGTTTCCTCCACCGTGGATACACCCTGACGATAATGCTCAATAATGTTCGGGGACTACATAAGGGTGACCCTGTCACCATGTTGGGAATGGAAGTCGGTAAAGTACAGGATATGACTCTTCGAGAGGACAAGGTGGCGGTGACGGTGTGGATTGACCATAAGTTTAAATTTCCAATAGACTCAAGTGCTAAATTGCAAAGTACCAGTGTGATGGGAGGAAAATGTATCGAGTTTCAACCAGGAGCGAGTAAGGAGTATTTTAAAAAAGGTGATATCCTTGTAGGAGAATATAAGCCGGAGATGGCCGAGCTGGCCACTGCGGCGCAAACAGTAAGCCAACAACTGCAGTTGGTGCTTTGGCAGTTAGGCTCTGTTCTCAATAAACTTAGCCCGGAAGAGATTAACGAGAGTTTCACTAGCATAAAAGAGGCCGGGCAACAACTGAAGAAAACAACCCAGACCAGCAGTCGCCAATTGGAGAGGGTCCTTAAAAATTTTGAGGATCTATCAGAAAATCTGAACGATCTGGCCAGTTCCTCAAAGGTAGATAGTTCCCTTGACGCTCTGTCGCAAAGCTCACAGAATCTGAAGCAGATCACCGCCAGATTGCAACATTCATCAAACTATCTGGAAGTGATATTGGAGAAGGTGAAGAGGGGAGAAGGGACGCTGGGGAAGTTAGCAAAGGATGACAGTCTTTACTATAACATCCAGAGTCTTACGGTAGAGCTACGAGAGCTGATCCGGGATTTTCGGAAACATCCCCGCAGGTATATTCGTCTTGAGTTGTTTTAAATTTAAACCAGGAGGGTAGCTATGGATTTCTTCAAACTGGGTGGTAAGCCGAGTTTTGTTATAGGTGTCAACTACCAGAGTGCCGAATCCGGACATTTGCCTGAGTTCTGGGAAGATGACTCCTTTGCCGAGATCATCGATCAGGATTTCCAGTATATGAAGCAGATGGGAATCCAGGCTGTGCGCATCCAGTGCGCCAAATTCCACCGCTCTGAGACGTTTAGGACTATTCTTGACTACGCCAGGAAACACGGTATCTACATTATTCCTAACCTCAACCTGGGGGATTTAACCAAAGGGGATATCAACGATTGGTTTTTGGCTCAAGGGGCGGATATTGTTCACCTTTCTGAGGAACAGTCCCGTTTTAAGAATGAGCAGCCCGATCCATTTGTAGAGCCGTTGCTTTCCAAAGAGAAGGCCTATCTGAAGTCGCTCTTGAGTCAATACAAGGATGAGGAGATGATACTGGGTTGGGATATTAGCAACGAGCCCACCTATCATCTTTATGGAGGCAGTTCTCTCAAGTATGCCCAGTACTGTGGTAAAGATTCCCGATTGGCCCGGGAGGTCACCACCAGATGGGCCAGAGAGCTTTACCAGGCTGCCAAAGAGGCTGATCCTAACCATCCCATCACTATCGGCGTCGACCATTCCATTCTGGTAATGGACACGGGGTTTGACTTCGTCGGATTCTCTGAAGCTAACGATTTTATGAGTACCCATTCCTACAGTAGGAACGTGGCAGGTTACCTGATGGTGGACGAGGCTTGTTCCCTCCGGGATACCTATTTCCTATCCTTTGTCACCAGGATTTCTCAGCTTACAGGTAAACCCTTTGCCAGTGGAGAGTGCGGCAACAACAGCTATTGTATGTCCGAGATGCACCAGGGGCTACACTACCGGGTTATGCTGTATTCGGGCCTAATTAACGGTGCGGAAGGGATTTTCCCCTGGTGTTTCCACACATACGATCTGAGTTTGCCAAAGCTGAAAAAGGCATATAATTCGGCCCCTTCTGAGGCTGAATTTGGGATTGTCCGCCCTGACCACACCGATAAGCCAGCAGCCATTGAATACCGAAAGTTTGCCGAGGTGGTAGGAAAGGTCGACTTCTCTCAATATCGATTGAAACCAGCCGAGGTTGCTATTCTTGTCCCTCAGCAGTATTATGATTATCTGAATGAACACCGGGCCTCTCTGTTCAACAGCTTCGTCTTAGCCAAAGAGGCCCATTTCAACGTGGAGTTCACCCGGGCTGGGGAGGACTGGAGCAAGTACAAGCTTCTTATCTCGCCCACTAACCACTTGCTCATCTCGGAGATGGAGCAGATTGAAGGTTTTGTCTATGAGGGAGGAAGCCTCTGTATTTCAATAACTAATGCCTTGGGCGGATGGGCTTCATATATGAAAAACCTCTTGGGTGCAGAGGTAGAAAACTTCATTGTCGCCCCCCAAAAGATCGTCCTTCAGTTCCAAGAGAAGTTTGGTGGTATCAGCAAGGGCAGAAAGATGACCTATCGGTCGGACACCTGGGGTTATTTTCAATCACATCACAAACCGGAGAACGAACGTCAGTATTTCACATTGCTTAAGCCCACTAGCGCTCAGGTCTTAGCAACTGATCAGTTTAGACATCCGGCCCTGCTGCTAAATGAGGTGGGCAACAGTAGAGTTCTGGTCTGCTGTTTTGGCATCGAATATTTTCTTTCCAATATGCCAGGTGTGTATCGAACAGACAGAACT
>CAZQSC010000203.1:0-4138 GCA_964595705.1 uncultured bacterium
AGGGTGTTAAGAGCAAGGACTTCCTATTTGATGTGAATGCAATACAAAGGATTATGCCCCATCGCTACCCATTTCTGCTGGTGGACAGAATAATCGACCTTGTCCCAGGGGAGAGGGTCATCGGCTTGAAAAATGTCACTATAAACGAGCAGTTCTTCAACGGCCATTTCCCGGGGCAGCCAGTTATGCCGGGTGTACTTCAGATTGAGGCTATGGCACAGGTGGGGGGAGTGTTGATGTTGAATACTGTAGATAATCCACAGGATAAGTTAGTTTATTTTATGTCGATTGACAAAGCTAAATTTAGAAAACCTGTAGTGCCGGGCGATCAGATTCGATTTGAGCTGGAGATGATGCAATACCGCCGGAGAACCTGCAGGATGCAGGGTAAGGCCTTCGTTGACGGAGATCTGGTGGCAGAAGCTGAGTTAACAGCTATAATAGTGGACAGAGAGAACAAAAAGAGAGAGAACCGTGCCAATTCATAGCTCTGCAGTTGTAGATCCAGGGGCTGAGCTATTCGAAGATGTTTCCGTAGGCCCCTTCTCTATAATTGAGGATGGGGTGAAGATCGGTTCTGGTACGGTAGTAGGCCCCCATGTGTTTATCGCCAAAGGGACCAGCATCGGGCGAGAATGTTCGATCTGCCATGGGGCGGTGTTGGGAACCGACCCCCAAGATCTTAAGTATCGAGGCGAGGAGACAACCTTGGAGATAGGCGACCGGACGGTCATCCGAGAATTCGCCTCCCTTAACCGGGGCACCAATGCCCGCCAGAAGACCGTTGTTGGCTCTGATTGCCTCATAATGACCTATGCCCATATTGCCCATGACTGCCTCATTGGCAATCATGTTATCATAGAGAACGCAGTCAATTTAAGTGGACATGTTACCGTAGAGGATTTCGCCATTATAGGGGGGTTAGTGCCCGTACACCAGTTTGTTAGAGTCGGACGGCACAGCTTCATCGGAGGAGGGTTCCGGGTGAGCAAGGATGTTCCCCCCTTCATCAAAGCCGCCGGCGAGCCGCTTCGACCGGTTGGCCTTAACTTTGTAGGCCTCCGCAGACGGGGATTCTCCTCCCAGACCATAGCCATTCTGAAAAGGGCCTATCGAATTCTGTTCCGCTCACACCTTAACACCACTCAGGCCGTAGAGAGAATCTCTAAAGATGTGGAACAGATAGAGGAGATCCGCATCCTGCTGGAGTTTATTCAAAACAGCCAGAGGGGTATCATTAAATAATGAAGCAGGTAAGATGTACAAAGTTATAAAAAATCAAAAAGGGCTTTATGACCGTCGTCTCCAAGGGCGGTCTTTTTTTTCCGGGGAGGGTAAACCCTTTTGAGTACTCTGAAGAGTTCTGTTTTCCGGATGCGTGGTTATATCCCCATTCCATTGCTGGGGATAATGCTCATATTAGCGGAGATAACACTGAAGAGGTTTATGGCTGGGGTAGCCGTGGGATTGGTAGGAGAAGCAGTCCGAATATGGTCGGTGAGCTATGCCGGGATGGAAACCCGTACCCGAAAAGTCGGCGCCCCCAGACTGGTCACCAGCGGTCCTTATGCCCATTTGAGAAATCCAATCTATCTGGGCAATTTCCTTCTGGGACTGGGATTCTGCCTTGCCACCTGGGCGTGGATGCCCTGGATGGTCGGAGTCTACATAGCAGGTTTTCTCTTGCAATACTCTCTGATTATTTCATTAGAAGAAACCCGGCTTAGGGAGCTTTTCGGTAGAGAATATGAAAAGTATGCTCAGGCTGTGCCTCGCTTCCTACCCCGTCTCTCACCTTATCAGGGAGAGGGCGACATCGGACCGGACATAAAAAAAGCGCTCCGCAGTGAGCGAGATACATTCCTCACCATTGCTGCTGCCTTGTTACTAATCCTTCTCCGATGGCGCCTGAGTGGATGAGAAAGACCTTAAGCCGGCTTTGCAGCTTCTAAGATTAGCGTTTTCAGTTATTAGGTGTAGTTATGCCTTCTGGAAGATTCCTTTTTTCGACAGAAACAGAATCTGATGAATCAGTTCACTAATGACTGATGACTAATTTGTCTTGCTAAAGAAAACACCAGGGAATGAGCGATGGGACATCGTCTGCGCAAGCATGAAACGGAAACCCTGGACTCTGGTCTCTACAATCTGATTCTATTCTTAAAAAAACCAAAGACCATCCGCATTGGCGATCTGGGCGAGTTCTCTTTCCCCAGAGGCTTTTATGTCTACACGGGAAGTGCTATGCGGGGGTTGAGAAGAAGGGTAGCTCGGCATCAGAAACGACACAAACCAAAGCGGTGGCACATCGACTATCTAAGAGCCCACTGTAGTCTGGTGGAAGTGAAAACCTACCCCACCCGCCGCAGGTTGGAATGTCAGTTGAACAGCCACATCCTCAGCCTGAAGGGGGCCCAGGTGCTGATCCCTAAGTTCGGCTCTTCCGACTGCCAGTGTGAAGCCCATCTGGTCTGGTTTGCAGAGAGCGACTACCAGAGCATAAAAGAGGAGCTACTGGAGCTAAGATAGGGACGGCTGGTCGGTTGCTCCACTGTTACGATGATCTGGAAGAAGAGAAAAATAGCCTGTAGTCCCTACCAGGGACTTGCTCCTATCTATGACTTTGTGATGCGCCACGTCGACTACCAGGGGTGGGTAGACTACTTAGAGCAGATAGTCTCTCGGCTTAAGCCCCCGGGCAGACGGACACTGGAGTTGGCCTGTGGCACAGGGAATCTAACCCTGGAACTGGCGCGGCGGGGCTACAAAGTTGTAGGCACCGATATCTCAGAGCCGATGCTGGAAGTAGCTCGCCAGAAGGCAAACTTAACCGATGTCCCCCTTTCATTCAGACAGATGGATATGCGCCACATCGACATCGCCGGACATTTCGATATCGTACTCTGCCTCTATGATAGTATCAATTATCTGATGGAAAAACAGGATATAGAGAAAACCTTTCGGGATGTTCATTCAGTTCTATCTCCAGGAGGGATTTTTGTCTTCGATATCTGCACCGAGGCTAACTCCCTGAGGTATTTTCGCGACCGCACAGAAAGGGAGAAGGGCAAAGGGGTCTCCTATTGGCGGCACAGCTACTACCTTCGTCCCACCCGGACCCAGATTACCGAATTCAGGATCAGATTCGACCATCAGCATAAAGTGTTCACTGAGCTTCATCGACAAAGGATTTACAGCCTGGACGAGATCCTGCAGATTGTCAACCATTCAGCTCTCGCCTGTGTTGGATTCTATGATGACCGGAGTTTTCGACCGGGCAGTGAGGATTCAGACAGAATCCATTTTGTTTTACAGAAATATCGCATTTAGAAACCACAGAGCACACAACTGTATGGCCACCAAGATATAAAAGAAATAGAGTTTTGATAACCTTGGTGTCTTTGTGGCCAAAAGGCTAACCTTTGTTTATATTATAATAAACTCTCTGTGAACTCTGTAGTTAACTGCAATTTTTAGGCCTTACAGAAAAGCCTGGGAAGGAAGCAGCCCTGATGATCCAGATGTATCATGTTTACAAAACAGTAGCAAACACTACTGTACTTGAAGATGTGAGTCTTCAAGTAGAGAAGGGGGAGTTTGTTTTCCTCTTAGGTCCTTCTGGAGCGGGAAAAAGTACCGTGCTTCGGCTCATCCATTTTGATGAGAGTCCCACACAGGGATGGGTGAGGGTGGAGGATTACAACTCATCAAATATCAAGCCCAAGCAGATTCCTTTCCTCCGGCGGCGAGTAGGGATGATATTTCAGGACTTCAAACTTCTCAAAGACAGGAATGTCTTCGACAATGTGGCCTTTGCCCTGCAGGTGACTGGTGCTAAGAAGGCCTTCATAAAACGCAGAGTTCTGCAGACATTAGCTCTGGTAGGACTGGGACATCTGAGGAATATGATGCCTGCTCAGCTTTCGGGCGGGGAACAACAAAGGGTATCCATCGCCCGTGCCTTAGTGAACCAACCCTTTGCCCTTCTGGCCGATGAACCCTTGGGCGATCTGGACAAAGAGGCTGCTTCTGAGGTTCTTCAACTGCTGCGAGGGATCAACCACCAGGGCACCACCGTGCTGATGGCCACTCACGATGCCGAACTTGTGGAAAGCCTGCCTTATCGGTGCGTAAGGAT
>CAZQSC010000204.1:0-4128 GCA_964595705.1 uncultured bacterium
CAAGATCTTCTCCTGGCTTTTCTCTATCTGGGGATTCTTCTCATCCTCAGTTGGAGGTTGACCCTGTTTGTCATAGCGGTGTTGCCTGTAACTCTATGGATTATTGCCAAAATCGGATTCAAACTTCGGAAATACAGCGCCCGTGCCCAGGGAAGGATGGCGGATATAACCTCGGTTCTCCAGGAGACGATCTTTGGCATCAGGGTGGTGAAAGCTTTTGCCATGGAGAGGTTTGAAATCGCTAAGTTCCGTCAGGCGACCCAGCGGTACTTTAGCACAGTTATGAAGCGCATTAGAGTGGGGAAGTTGGCATCTCCGGTGACCGAATTCTGGGGGACAGCAGTGGGGCTGCTGCTGTTGTTCTACGGCGGCCTTCAAGTGCTGGAAGGCGGGATGTTAGCCCCAAAGGAATTTATCGGCTTTCTGGTGGTGCTGTTTTCCCTGACCGACCCACTGAAGAGATTAGGACGGGCCAACAGTCAGATTCAGGAAGGGTTGGCTGCAGGGGAGAGAATATTTGAGGTCTTGGATACCCGTCCCTCTATTCAGAACAGCCACGGCGCTGTCCCTATAAGAGAGATCAAAGAGGGGATCAGGTTTGTAGACGTCTGGTTTTCCTATGAGAATGGAGAGAATGTACTGAAGGGTATTGAGTTAGAGATAAAGGCAGGTGAGACACTGGCGCTGGTTGGACCTACCGGTTCGGGCAAATCCACTTTAGTGGACTTAATCCCCAGATTCTACGACCCCTACCGGGGAAGGGTGGAGATCGACGGGATAGACCTTAAGAAGATCGAGCTCGGCTCTCTGCGCCGTTTGATGGGGATTGTCACTCAGGAAACGATACTTTTCAATGACACGGTCTGGAATAACATCGCCTATGGCACCCCTCAGATAGTTGAGGAGGAAGTGATTCGAGCAGCTAAGGCGGCCAATGCTCACGATTTTATCCTGAAGCTGCCCCAGGGATATCAGACATTGATAGGCGACCGAGGCGTCAGACTCTCTGGGGGTGAGAGACAGAGACTGGCCATTGCTCGGGCCATACTGAAAAATCCAGCTCTGTTGATCTTCGACGAGGCCACATCGGCTTTAGATGCCGAGGCAGAACTTTTAGTGCAGGAGGCGATTGCCCGGCTCATAAAAGGGCGAACCTCCATAGTGATTGCTCACAGGCTTTCCACCGTGCAGAGCGCCGACCGGATCGTTGTCCTGGACAACGGGCAGATCGTTCAACAGGGGTCTCACCAGCAGCTGATGAAAGAGGATGGACTTTACCGAATTCTGTACAGAAAGCAGTTCCGTAATAACTCAAATAGAGAGGATTTCGATTAGCTTAAGCAGACTTAGGTCGGTCTGTTTCTGAAACTTCCAGGCGTAGTCGAGGTTCGAGACCTCTACTCGATTGGAGACGATCCCCACCATCTTATCGGTGTTGCCTTTAACCAGTTGTTCTACAGCGGCGGCTCCTAGCCTGGAGGCAAGCACTCTATCCAAGGCAGTGGGAGTTCCGCCCCTCTGCTGGTGCCCAAGCACAGAGACTCTCACTTCAAAACCGGTCCTGTCTCCTATCTGCTGGGCTATTTTAAACGCCCCCCCTGATTCATTTCCCTCAGCTACGATGACAATGCTCGAGCGTTTTCCTCTCTGATAGCCTTTTACTATCTTTTGGCACATCTTCTCCAGATCGGTATCTTTTTCGGGGATGAGCACTTCTTCGGCACCTCCGGCAAGTCCGGTCTCCAGGGCTATAAATCCCGCCTGACGGCCCATTACTTCTACTACAAAGAGCCTCCTAAGGGAAGAGGCAGTATCCCTGATTCTGTCGATGGCCTGCAAGGCAGTGTTCACCGCGGTGTCGAATCCGATGGCGTAATCTGTGCCTGCTATGTCGTTGTCTATAGTAGCTGGCACTCCGATAGTGGGTACTCTCCATTTGGTGCTCAACTCATGTGCCCCTCGGAAAGAACCGTCTCCTCCAATGACCACTAGTCCTTCAATTTTATGCTTCTTAAGGGTATCGACCGCCTTTTTCATCCCTGCTTCTGTTTTGAATTCTGGACAGCGGGCGGTTTCCAGAATAGTGCCACCGTGGTTGATGATGCCCCCCACGCTGCTTAAGTCCACATCCAGTACTTGGTCCTGGATAAGTCCTTCGAATCCTCTTTTTATCCCGCTCACGCTCAGGCCGTGGTAGATGGCGCATCTTACTACTGCCCGAATGGCTGCGTTCATACCAGGACAGTCGCCTCCGCTGGTCAACACTCCAATTTTCTCCATTTTTCACTCCTCTTTCTTTGTTTCCTGAAAATTGCAATTGACCACAGAGTTTACAGAGGGATTTTACTATGACTTAAAAAAGATGTAATCTTATTTTCCACATCAGTCTATATCTACTCTGTGGTTTCTAAGTCCAATATTTAGGTGTTTAAAAACGGGGAGAGACGCAGTGTCTATCCCCGTTTTCGTTCGAATCTCCTAGGGTTCCGTTTCACAAATTCGTGTGAGGTTGCAGCCGCATCCCTTTATAGGGGCCTTTTGATCGAACCATCGTACCAAGCAGGCATAAAGCCATGCGACTACCATCCCTGCCATCAGAGAACCTCACATCTATTTTATGAAAAGGCACATTAGAAGATCAGAAGGGCAGGTCTTCTTCCTCTCCCTCCGGTGTTTCTTCCTCACTGGGGGCAGCAACTTCAGCAGGGGCAGCTCCTTTGGCGTCCAGCATCTGCATCCGTTGGGCTACGATCTCAGTAGTGTACCTCTTCACACCGTTCTGGTCTTCCCAGGATCTGGTTTGGAGCCTGCCTTCAATATAGACATGGCTGCCCTTTTTTAAATACTCTCCACATATCTCTGCCTGTTTGTCCCAGACAACGATGCGGTGCCACTCTGTTCTTTCCTGTTTCTCACCGCTGCTCTTATCGGTGAAGACCTCATTAGTCGCCATTCTGAAATTAACAACTGCCCTGCCACTGGGAGTGTATTTCAGCTCAGGGTCTGCTCCCAAATGCCCGATGAGAATAACCTTGTTTACACTTCCTCTTGCCATTTACTACCTCCCTAATTTAAGAGTTTATGTTTATTCACCCTTCCCGTCCCCTTTTCACCTCGGCAATCATCCTTTTAGCTGTCTCGGTAATTATGTTCCATCTCCTCTCAGCTACGGCTTTTTTGTCAACTAAGCAGCTTCCGGCGGCCACTGCACAGGCGCCGGCCCGGATGAAATCAGCTACATTTTCTACACTTACTCCCCCGGTGGGCAGGAGTCTCACCTGGGGCAACGGTGCCAACACATCCCGGAAATACTTTGGTCCCACGGCGGTAGCAGGGAAGACCTTCACTATATCTGCTCCCAGCTCCCAGGCCCTGAGTATCTCTGTAGGAGTGAATGCTCCTGGGCAGACAGCCTTGCTGTATCGCTTGCAAATGCGGATCACCTCTTCGCTGAGCACAGGGCCTACTACAAACTGAGCCCCGGCAAGAATAGCCACTCTGGCTGTCTCTGCATCCAGGACCGAACCTACTCCCACCACCACCTCGTCCGCCATCTGCTCAGAAACCTCTTCGATCACCTTCAGTGCCCCGGGAGTGGTCATTGTCACCTCGATGGCTTTTACCCCGCCGTCTGAGAGGGCCCGGGCAACATTCATCAGCTCGGCGGAGGACTTTGCCCGCAGCACCGCTACTACTCCCGTAGTAAGGATTGTCTCCAATGCCTTATCCATATTTCCCTCCTAGTAAGTGAGAATGTTGTGAATTTGACCTCTAAGTAATATACACCTTTTGGGAAATATTGTCAAGGTTTTTTATTCCCCCTGATTGAATATTATGTTTTCTAATCTGATTAATGGTAAAACAGACTACAGCCCTGGACTCTCTTCGCAACGAGATAGCGATGAATCCTAAGCAGAGTTGCCGCTTTAGCGGTTTATCATGAGTCCGTGAACCCTTGTGAGATCTCCACTTAACAGGATAAACGGGTAAATCCGAAGCACCTTAATTGCTGAGTTAGGTGGAGTGCAAAAGGGTTGGGATAACTAACTCAACCTTCAAGAAACATAAATGACCCCCAGATTCGGAAAACTTATGAAAAATAAAAAAGGGTCTCCTCACCATTTTGGG
>CAZQSC010000205.1:0-4020 GCA_964595705.1 uncultured bacterium
CCTGGATTCCTGCAGTCCCGTCAAGCACTTCGGGCAAGGATACGGCCTTATTCTCAAACTGCCCTGCCCTGATTACGGCGACAAAGGCCTGGGAATGCTCTGCCTCAGAGAGCTTCTCCTTTTCGGCTGTTACCACCACATCCTTCAGCCGGAGGCTCACCGGGCTCATAGCCAGAGAGACCTCAACTGTCTCTGCGGCTTCTATCCTGACCCTTTTGGATATTCCACTGTAGCCGATTATGTGCGCGCGGAGCTGGTAGCTGCCGGGGGGCACTTTCTCGATGGCAAACCTCCCCAAGGAGTCTGTGGCTATCCCTGTCTTCAGGGGCTCGATCCATACGGTTGCTCCGACCAGAGGTTGGCCCGTAGAGGCATCAGTCACCTGACCTACAATCCGCCCCGGTTCGGAAGAGAGGCAGAGAATAGGGAATAACAAAATCAGCACAACAGCTCCCCCAAAGTATTTGCTCTTTTTACCCCATCCCAGAATCATTCTCGCTATCCTTGAAAAGTGGTATTGATAAGGACCCAACCCCAGATTCGTCCCGTTAGATAGTGAATATCTAACGGGGGGAACCACCAAAGTATTAAAGAATTATAGAGTATTTCTAGCCTCTGCTATGAACTTCTATTAGGATTAATATTCTTACGCCATCTTTTAAACCACAAAAGCCTCAGGCGTAGCAGAAATCGCAGAGAGACATTTCAGATCCCAAAATCCCTCTGTGTGGTTCGCAGGTCCTTGTGTCCTCTGTGGTAAAAAAAATCCCCAACCTCCTGAGTTGAAAGGTTGGGGCCACTGGTAATACGGTCGCCACCTCCCCTCGGAGGCTTCTGATGCAGACCGAAACCAGGCAGGTCTCCTGACTTACGGCCAAGCCTGCTGCGCCTTCCCACCTTTGACAGGCAGTGGCATCCTGCGGCAGCCTTATTGGCCGATTACAGTGGCGGGGCCGTGACGGACTCTCACCGTCTTCCCTATTCTCCTCTTGCGAGGCACCTGGTTCCACTGTTCTTCAATTGTTGCTATTTATGATACACAATCGCATCCTATTTGTCAACTCCAAAATCGACTCCAGAGGAGAATTTTTTGGCCGGAAAATCAATCGGGAAAATCCCTCCGGGGTGCTAATGTGCTAGTAAAAGAGCAGTCAACTGCTAAGCAAATCTTAGCAGTTGATATTATCCTTATGTCCGGATGCTGTGTATAAACTCTGATTAAGCGAAACTTACAACTTCTAAGTAAATCGGCATAGATATTGCTCTCTCAATTTATGTTATGTATTTCGGAGACCGGGGAGCTGTAGACATTGAAGGAGGGATGAGCTATGTGGAAGGCATGGGTGAACGGAATCATAGGAATTTGGTTGATTGTTTCGAGTTTTATCCCGTCTTGTCGAGCCACTTGGAATCTTCTCATTTTCGGGATAATTATAGCCATTTTAGGTTTTTGGACAGCAGTGGCACAGAAAGAAAAATTGTAAAACCATATCTGCTCCTCGGTCTCCTCAACAAGAGCATCACCCATTCAGTTTCACGCAAATTATCCATGTCAGTGCTGGCTAAATTGAAGCTAGGCCTTAAAAAATCTAGTGGGAGGTAGTTATGGATCTAAAACAAAGGGCAAAGAGTTATGCTAAGGTGCAGGTTGCGAGACAAATAATGCAGTTGCTTCCCAATTTCTCTTTAGAGAATCTCATTCGACTGGTATCCCTGGCGGAGAAGTTGGTGGATGACCAGCGGTTTAAGCAGTATGCCCGGGGGTTAAGGGAGAAATTTGAGCAGCGACACCCGGCTGTCCTTTTAGCCCGGGATATTATCCAGCGGCTGTCCCCTAACTGTCGGAATAAGCTGATCGAAAATCTATTCATCAACGCATTTCTGCTAGGGACTGACAGGCGAAATAAGCTGCGCAACCAGGAAGGTTACCGACCACCGCTGCTGTTCGTCATAAGTCCCACTATGAGGTGTAACCTCCACTGCCCTGGCTGTTATGCCGGTGAATACCAACAGGATTTTGGGTTGAGCTTCGAGACCGTGGACAGGATTCTGACCGAGGCAAAGGAGCTGGGGACTTACTTCGTCACCGTAAGTGGAGGTGAGGTTTTTATCCGGCCTGACATAATTGATCTATGGGGAAAACACAATGATATGTACTTTCAAGTCTACACCAACGGCACCCTCATCGACCAAGATATGGCTGAGCGACTGGAGAAATTGGGGAACGTAGCGCCTATGATTAGTATTGAGGGATTCGAAAAGGAAACCGATGCACGCCGAGGCAAGGGAGTTTATCAGAAAGTGATGGCAGCAATGGATAATCTTAGGGAACAGGGAGTGGTCTTCGGTGCCTCTATTACCGAGACCAGAGAGAATATCGACCTGATAGCCAGCGACGAGCTGATTGATATGCTCATAGAGAAAGGCGCTATGGTAATCTGGTATTTTCAGTATATTCCCATCGGCAGAAAACCGGCGGTGCATCTTATCCCCACCCCCGAACAGAGGGACAGGCTGAGACGAAGATTGAAGCAACTGAGGTCAACTAAGCCTATTTTTATTGGAGACTTCTGGAATGACGGTCCCTATGTGGGGGGCTGTATTGCCGCCGGCCGGGAGTATTTCCACATAAATGCCAATGGAGATGTGGAACCCTGTGTTTTCTCCCACTTCGCTGTAGATAATATTAAAGATAAGAGCCTCAAGGAGGTATTAGACTCCGATTTCTTCAGAACTATAAGAAAACGGCAGCCCTACCGGGGAAACCTGCTTACCCCCTGTATGATCATCGATGAGCCTGAAGTCCTGCGGGAAGCAGTGGTAAAATCAGGCGCCTATCCTACCCATCCTGGAGCGGAGACGATAATAACCGGACTGGCCGACTTCCTGGACAATTACTCGCGGGAATATCATGCCATAGCGGATAGAGTATGGGAGACAGAATATAGGAAGACAACCAGCACAGAAGAAAAGGACGACAAACAGGGCCAAAAGGTGGGTGAGGCCGCCACGTTCTCCTGCGTCTCTCTCTAAAGGCAGTAATGCAAAAATAGGCAAAACAACACTCAGAAATACTTGGTTATGCGAGTTCTTCTTGTAAATCCACCTATTACTTCAAACTTATACCGACAGTTTGGTGGCAACCTGCCTCCCTTAGGTTTAGCCTATTTGGCCTCTGTGCTCCAGGAGGATGAACACCAGGTGGAAATCGCTGACCTGGAGGTAGAACCCGATAGAAAAATTGATTTCTGTCGTTACGATTTAATTGGCATCACCTCCCTTACCCCTCAATACAGCAGAGCCCTACAGTTGGCCAGGTCGGCCAAAAAAGAGGGAATTCCTGTGGTAATGGGTGGGTATCATGTGAGCTTCCAGGACCGAGAGGCACTGTCCACCGGGGTGGTGGATTATGTGGTGAGAGGAGAAGGAGAGTATATCTTTAGGGAGTTGGTGAATTGCCTTGAGTCGGGCCGAAAAGTGGACGATGTCCCCGGAATCTCCTTTATGAAAGATGGCCATTTTTTTCGGAACCCTCAGGCCCCTTATATCCCTGATCTTGATCGACTTCCCCTACCTGCCAGGGACCTTTTACCAATGGACAAGTATGTGACCATGCTTGACGAACATAGGGCTACTTCTATGGTGACCAGCCGGGGCTGTCCCTTCAACTGCACTTTCTGTGTCTCCTCTAAAATGGGTGGGCTGAAGTGGCGCACTCGGACCATAGATTCCATTATTAATGAAATTAAAGACATAAAGGACAGATACGGATACCGTGGGTTTCTGTTTATGGATGACAACTTCACCCTGAATCCCAAGCGGGTGATCCGATTCGCCGAACAGTTAATAAAACGCCGCCTGAACATATTCTGGTGGTGTTTTTCCCGAGTGGATACTATAGTAAAAAATGAATATATGGTGAAAAAGATGGCAGAGGCAGGGGCACGGACTGTATTCTTAGGAGTGGAAAGCGCCAATCAAGAGACATTGGACGAATACCACAAGAAAATAACTTTAAGG
>CAZQSC010000206.1:0-4017 GCA_964595705.1 uncultured bacterium
TGCGCACTTGAACTTGAACATCACCGTAGGAGGGCTCTCCAGAGCCCTATTCTATCAGCGATTGGAGACGCCTCCTACACCTTCTCTCAAGGTAGAATGTAGGAAATCAGGGGCGCATGGCTATAGTTAACAGTGAGTTGTTACTATTCCTCCTTACCAGTCACCAATCCCCTCTTCTACTATAAAAATCTAACTCACAATTCAAGACTTAGTAGCGACAAAAGGTTCAAAGAGGCAACATTCTCCCTATTCCCTGGGACTCTGCTCGTCGGTATATCTCGATGCCAACAGCCATATCCTCCAAGGCCAACCCCAGGTTCATGGAAATAATTCTCTCCTTATCATCTTCCCGACCGGGTTTCTTGCCAGCGACAATCTCCCCCAGATCGGCATAGACCTGGGGAATATCTTGAAAATAGCCCTCCTTCCGGTAGTAGAAAAGCTGCTCTGTGTCGTCAGTGCAGAATTTGTCTGCACCATGAAGAGCCGACGGCTTCCAGTAAGAGTCAAAATCCACTGGACAGGCAAATCCACCGGGTTTAAACCATTCATCTTCAATCACCGGGCTGGGGTGCTTCAAAATCGGACCGGCTGTCACCACCAGGTCTGCGTCGCGCACTGCCTCCTCAGCAGAGATCACCACTTTTACTTCTACACTCAGTTTCTCCGTCATTTCCTGGGCGTATTTTTCCGCATTTGCCTGGTAAATATCGTAAGCCTTTACATACCGCAATCCGGGAAATACCACCTTTAGGGCTTCTAAATTGCTCCTGCCCTGCACACCACAGCCTAAGATTCCCAGCGTTTGAGAATCTTGTCGAGCCAGGTATTTAGCCGCCACTGCCGTAGCTGCTCCTGTTCGCATAGCCGTAATCCAGGTGCAATCCATCACCGCCAGCGGAAGACCGCTATCTGGATCATTCAGAATTAGAAGTCCGGAGATATAGGGCAAGCCCAATCTGTAATTCTCGGGAAATCCACTAACCCATTTCATTCCCACTGAACCAAGCTGGGGAATGAAAGCAGGCATAGCGTGAATAAAGGCATCTCCTTTTGGATGAACCCCTGGCTTAGGGGGCATCTCCACCCTTCCTTCCCCCTTCTCCCGCAGCGCCTCTTCTACTACCTGAACTATCTGGCTCATCTCCAAGCCCACCGCTTCCACATCCCGGCGCGAAAGATACAACAATTCAAGCCTTCTCATTGGTTGCCCTCCTTACAAAAACATCTTCGCCAGTTGCTTTGTTAAGTTCTCAGTCGCCGAAACATAATACTGTTCTTTAAAATAGTGCACATGGATAAGCAGGGTATTGAGCCAATAGAACAAACGTCGCACTTCATATCCCTCCACCAAAGGGTGTGTTTGGGTGTAGACTTCGAAGAAAGTGGGACCTACCGTATGCCATATCTCCAGGTAGGCGAGTTCAAACTCCGGATGGGCGTAAAATCCCCGGGCATCGAGGAAGCCTGAGAGCATTGCACCTTGCTGAGTGTGATCGATCATAATGTTGGTAGCCCAGATATCGCCATGAACTAAAGTAGGCTTAGCAGGAGCCTCGAGAACTCGAGGAATTTGCTCGATCAGACGAAGGACTTTTCTTTGCGTCTCTGACGAAAGCAGTCCAGTTGCTTCAGCACGCCGATACTCTCTCAACACCGAGCGCTGAAACTGTTCTCCCCAAGGCAAGCCTGAACCCTGTTCCCGGAATCCACCAAATCGCTCTCGAGTATAGGTATGGAGCTCAGCCACCGCCTCGGCAATCTGCCGCTCTACTTGCAGTCGATCAGAACTGTTCATCCAGCGGCTGGCACTGCCCATATTCTCTCCCGGCAACCGCTGCATAACCAAATAAGAATAGGGCAATTCTGAGGCTGAAGTGTCGTAAAAATACGGCTCTGGCACTGGGAAGCGGGTGTTTTTCCGATAGAAATCCAGGATAGCATGCTCCCCCTCGCCAAAACCTGGACCATGGGCCATTTTGAAGACCACAGGAGAAAGTGGACGATCGAAATGGACTTCAATGACCGTATTAACACAACCGCCGGTAAGGGGACGGAAGGAGGTGCAAATCACCTTCTTACCAAGCCACCGGCGGAGAGCAATCTCAAAATCCGAGCTGCTTAAATTCATCCTGTCCAATTTATTTCATTTTCACTACAATATCGCCGATAATGTTTGCCGCCTCATCACCTCTGTCGGCGGAGTTACTTAAATGGCGGTATATTTCCCGCATCTTAAACATATACGTTATGTCATTCCTTTTGACCAAATCGGCGAGAGCATCGTGGTAGATATGCTCCATCTGGTTCTCTAAGGATTTTGCTCTCACCGCATGTTCAGCAGCAACATTAGGGTGCTCCTTGAGGTGAAAGACCGCCCGGTGAATCTCTTGAGTGGCCTTAGTCAGCGTGGCCACCATCTTCCTAAGATACTCATTTGGCTCCAACTCGTAAACCCTCATTTCCTCCACAGTACTCTCACTGTAGTCCAGAATATCGTCAATAGCTCTGGAGAGGGCAAAGATATCTTCTCTCTCAATAGGAGTGATAAAGGTTTGGTTTAGCTCATCGATGAGTATTCTCCTCAGATCATCAGCTTCTGTCTCTATGCGCTTGACAGCATCGCCATCTTCTTTGCTGCTGTTCACCATAAATCTCTCTAAGGCCTCTACCCCCTCCAGTGTCTTTGCTGACTGCTCGTAAAGCATCTGGTAAAAATCCCGTTTCTTAGAATGCCGTTTCCTAAATAGATACATCTTAATACCCTCCTGAATCCTTGCTCTGTTTCAAATCCAGAGCAAATTCAACCCTATCTCCTACTTTGATACCATTCTTTCTAAACCAGTCTTGATTCATCTCCAGGGCATACAGCACTGGATAAGCAGAGGTATGGAGGGTCAAATCTTGGGGCTGCATATCTTCAATCTGAACGATCTCGCCTTCTCCGGTTATAAAGGCAATACTTAAAGGAATATATGTGTTTTTCATCCAAAAAGAATGATGCCCTTCGAGGTCGAAAACGAATAGTATTCCTTCGTTCTCTGGAAGAAGGCTGCGAAACATTAGCCCCTGTTGGCGGGATTCAGGGGTGTCGCAGACCTCTACCATTATGGAAATATCCCCTACCCGAATAGGCATTTTTCTCAAACACTCTCTGGTCTTTCCGAAAGAGTGTCGCTCAGATTGGAGGATTGGTTCCTCCTGTTTTTTTCCGCATGCCAGGGATAAAATTACAACTCCTACCAGAAACCCCTTTAGGTAACGGGCAGAGCTCTTAGTTGTTAAAGGCTGAACAATCTTCATCTTGTTCTTTCCCACTCAGAGATAGTCTTTCAGCACAACTCTTTTCTTGCTCTTAGCCGAATCGATGGCTGCAAAGACCATAGCCAGAGTTTTCAGATTATCCCTTCCCGCTGTTTCTGGCTCTCTTCCTTCTTGAAGCGAGAGGTAAAATTCATGGAGGCAGCAGGCAATGCCCTCTCTATCCATTGGCACTAACTCTCCATCTTCCAGGGGCTCATTTCGGTTGGACAGGTAAATCTTTCCCTCCTGCCAGTATATCCCACCTTGGGAGCACTCGATTCGCCAGTTACCCTCCCAGGGCGTCTCCCGGCCTTGAGTCACCCAGCTTCCGCTGTAACTTATCAAGACTCCATTATCCATCTCGACGATCAAACTCACAGTCGGATCTCCCTCAAACCAGCTCCACTTTGGTTTGGTAGTGACAGCATAGAGACTCTGGGCATCGGATTTGAACATATATCGCATCAAATCGAAGTGGTGAATGGACATATCGGCAAGCAGTGGCTGCTCCATTTGGAGTCGGTAAGAACCAGGGAATCGAGCGTCTTTGTGAAATTCCAAGGCGACATAACTCACCTTACCCATCTTATGCTCTTCCAGCAGTTTTCTGATAGTTCGGGGGGCCCGGTTGAACCTATAGTTCTGGCTAACCATAAGAGTCAGAGCTTCGGCCTCTGCTGTCTTCACGATCCGCTTAGCGCTTTGCAGGGTGTC
>CAZQSC010000207.1:0-4011 GCA_964595705.1 uncultured bacterium
AAAAATAGAAGGGAACTGTCAACTCAACAGTGTCAACAAAAGATCTCAAGCCCCTTGTGGATGTTTATTGTCCCAGGGAGATATTCAGCAGATCGATATCAGCCATTTTGAGCTGCCAACTTTTGAAGCTCAGCCTGCAACAGACTCACAGTTGGCTGGTCAATGTTGGTGAAGCGAATCTCACGCAGTGGACTGTCGGGGTATTGTGCGCAGAAGTCTAAGGCAGTTTGGATGAGAATCCGAGCGCAGCGGTCCTTGGGAAAGCCAAAGATGCCGCTGCTGATGGCAGGCAGGGCGATAGAGGTAAGCTTCATCTCCTGAGCCTTCATCAGGCTGTTCCAGAGGGCCGAACGAAGCAATTGGTCCTCATTTCGATTGCCCCCATGCCAGACGGGACCGACGGCGTGGATCACATATTTAGAGGGAAGATTACCTGCTCCGGTGACCGCCACTTCCCCGGTGGGGACGATCCCGTGTTCACGCACCCAGCGGTTGCTCTCTTCCTGAATCAACCTGCCTCCGCGCCGAACAATGGCCCCGGCAACCCCACCGCCATGCGCCAGGTGTGAGTTAGCAGCGTTCACAATCGCGTCGGCCTCTTCCTGGGTCAAGTCACCATAACGGACCTGGACCACTTGCCCTGACTGGGTTCGGTATTCTGCCTTGAGAGTGCTCATCTGATTCTCCCTTGCTTTGTGTTTCCCCGTACACGCACAAAAGAAAACAGCCACAGGTATCATTTTCTACACAACTTATGATTACGCCGCTCACCTCGGTAGATGGTGCTTCTCTTTATTTTTCCCTCGGTCTCCCGGTAGCAGGATGAGATCCTGCTCAACCTTCCACAGGTTTAAACCTGCAGAAAGGTAGCCCCAAGCGAGGAGACCATAAGGCAAGTGCTACCTCAAACCACCTCTTACATTCAGAACTCATCCCGATTTGAAGTCAGGTCCCAGATTAGCCCTGAGAGGAGAAGTTCACCACCTTGGGGCGGACCAAGCTTTGGAAATCCTTGTATGATAGCCTGATCAGCTCGCTGTGAGAGCCTGCGTTAAGTGCGATTTCTCGTCTTCGGCCAAACTGTCCGCCACAAAGACATCCATCCCATAAAGATTCCCAAACGGCGGCATTGCACCAAGGTCTCAGACAGGGATCTGTGGCAGTCCCCTCTAAGCAGATAACCGGCAGCTTACTTTTCGCCAGGCCGTACTGGAGCCCTCATTATCTTTCAGCCTGAGCTTCATCTCTGTCACGCACCAGAACCTCAGACTGAAGAACTGGCCGGTGCCGTAGAGAGACCGGCCGAAGCAACAACGCGCCCAAAGCCCCCAGAAGAGCCACACCTGCAGCAAGCAAGAAGGCCGGGAAAAACGTACCGGCAGCGTCCGCCATCACGCCAGCTACGCTTGGCCCTACAGTCTGCCCGAGGCCGAAGAAGAATGTGATGAACCCCAACGCCGCCGGGGCCCCACCAATCACAGATAAAGCTAAGTAGCCAACCAAATTCGCCGTCGCCAGTACGCCTGCCTGCGTGTTGTCTATCCCCAGGCCCACCTGCATGGCAAACAGCACCGCCGTATAGCCAGAGCGCGCCAGACCCAGCGAGCCGAACACCACCAACGTTGCGACCATCAGCACGACCCAGCCGTAGTGGAGACGAAGAGAAGGAGAACTCATAGATTACTCTATTCCTTCTTTTGGAATCAAGTGGAGAATCATTTTCTATCCTCGATTTCAGCAACCATTTGGGTGGCCCTCTCCGGTGACTTCCTCAACGGTTACATAGTCTGGGAGCTTCATAGTATCTTCCTTTATAACCCGCTAATCTGTCGATATAAAAACTGTGCAGCGCAGCGCCTATGGACTTCTATTTAGCAGGTATGTTACTATCTCCTCCCATTATATCTACAGCATTTGCAGTGAATCTGCCGGCATAGTCCATTTTAATCTGTTACATAACATAAATATAAAAATGTCCAATGCAAATGTCAAGATAGAAATAAAAGGGGACTGTTAACTCAACAGTGGCAACAAAAGATGCTAACGGGAAAAAAGGAGGCTTTCCCCAGACCATGAAGATTCACTAAATTTGTGGCACTTCATTCCTGAAAATAATATCTTAGCTGACGCAAGTGGGAGGCTGGTAGAGAGACGGGTAAAAAATCTCCCCCGGTTTTGATACCGAGGGAGATTTCGTTCTCCCTTGCCCTTTCCTTCTCTTTTCCACCTCCACCACCCTTGGGCGACCATAGAGGGTCGCCCCTACAACTCACTGCTTACTGCCTACTGCTCATCGCCCAAGCCTTTACGCACCTCTGCCCCCTGCTCTTTCTCCCCCTCTGCCCTTTGGCTATCTCTTAAGGTGGATCTCCTTTGTTCGGCCGGCATCGATGTGAACAAACTGCCCGAAGTTCTCCCCAGGGGGGCCGGCACAGACAAAGTAAGCCTCCACCCGAGCCCCCAGCTTGACCGCTACAAGGCCCTCCTCGTCTGTTTCTACTGCGGCCACAAGCACAAACTGATTCTTGGAACCGGGCACGAAGAGATGGAGTCTGCACCGGGGAAGAGGTTTACCATCTTCGCTCACTTTCACTCGCAGCCTACCCACAGGGGTGTATCTCTCTGTGATGTCTTCGACCCAGATATCTGGACAGTATTCCAAGCCTAACCTACTCCCTGTTTGCCGGAAGCAGAGGGCGTAGACTTTAGCAGCCTGCTTGATATGCACAGAGAACCAGGCCCTGTCCGGCTGCCTTTCCGGCTCACAGCTTCCCAGATAGTACCACCTATCGTCCCAAACTTCTGTCCACATATGGGTCCCGTCATGCCCTAAGGGCATCCAGGGGCTGAAAACCCCTCTGGCTGGAATCCCCACCGAACGACAGGCAGCCACCAGAAAGATCGACAGATCCAGACAGTCACCGCAGCCATCTTTCAAGGTGCGCAGCGGAGTTTTATAGGTTACAGGGAGGTCCTCAAAATGAGCCTTACCTGCCGCCCATCTGTTCACTGCCATCGCGGCCTCAATAGGAGTATTGAGTGATTTCATAAGCGGATAGAGCTCCTCATAGAAGACCTTGCGCCATTTCTCAATCGGCTCCGCCCAGGTGCGGTAGGGAAGAACATAGGAGAGGAGCAGATCCTCCTGCAACCGATTCCCCCACATTACGGTCTCTCTGGTAAGATAAGTATATTCTACATGTTCCAGGAGCAGGTCCGCTTCTATATCCTCCAAATCCCTCAGAGATGTATGGGCTATCAAGAAGTTCAGAGCTTTGTGATGCTCTGGTGAAACAAGCTTGTGTACCTGGTCTATCTTTTGCCAAACTGTGCTGTTTGCTCTTTGCGATCGCGGTTTGGCAGGCGTTGAAATTTCCCCATCCTCTTGTTGAACCGATTTTGCGGCAGCTCTGGCCTTCCGGACCGTATTCCCCTGGACAGTCAGTTTCTCTCTAACGAACTTTGCCAAAGAGGCCACATTTTCAAACAATGCAGCGGTTAACTCTTCGTCCTCGATTTCTATACCGAATCTCTCTTCTATGCCTGCTGTGAGCTCCAATGTGGCTATAGAATCCAGTTCTATATCTCCTCCAAACAACAGGTCATCGTCTTCAATCTCACCAGGAGCTACCTTAAGATCCAGCACCTGAACAATCAGCTCTTTAATTCGATCCTCTATCGAGTGTTCAGTCTCCATTCTTCTTACCCTTATTCTGCGGTAAAGTATTCCACCACTGTGTTCACCAGCTTCTCCTGCCCTTGCGGGCTGACTACCTCGGTGGCAGGGATGCCGAATCTGGCTTCCAAATCTTTGAGCTTTTCGGACATCTCCTTCGGCGACGTGCGTTGCAGGATGACCCGGCTGCTCCCATGCCAGGTTCGTATCTGCTTCTCTCGGTCGCTCATAGTCAGAAGGATGGTTCTCCCTTTGCCCAGAGCCTCCAGAGTGTTAATTGTGTCCTGAATATATTCATCCGGATCTATACTGTTTACAGTCAGAATGTAAGCATC
>CAZQSC010000208.1:0-2986 GCA_964595705.1 uncultured bacterium
CGGGCGGGCCTACCAGGGATTCCGGGCGGCGGGGGTGGCGGTGCCGCCCCGGGTAGTGCCCCTGTAGTGGGTACGTCTGCCTCATAGCCCCTGAAATGCTGACTCCAAGGCAAATCCCTATCTCGCGGTGTCAAACTTGGGGAACAGCAACGGAGTAGGGTTGAGGAGCGGGAGGTGCTCCAGAGCTTGGAAGCTTTCCGGAAATCAATCGGGAAGGGATTAAGGGGGCTAGGGTTCAAGGAGCGACGCCAGCTAGTGGAGCTCTTGGTGGAGGAGGTGGAAGTGACCGGAAGAGAGGTCCAGATCAAGCACATCGTGCCCCTTGCCCGTCGTGTTCAATTGAGTCCAAAAAGCCCCAGCTTATTGGACCATCCAAGAGTAATTACTTGCTCAAGGACGGCAAAATCCGTTTAGTCACTCTTAGAAAGCCATCGCATTACGTTCTCTGCTAAGATTTCATGTTGAGCATCGCGATAAAGGGGTCCAACAAATAACGCTTGATCGGCAAAGATTGCTACCCGACCCTTACCATATTCCGTAACGACGATATAAGGGAAAGGCCCTTTTCTACCGTCACTGTACGTATTCACTGGAGTATAGGCAAGAGCTTCTGCCTGCCCTGTAACTGTCATAGGACACATCCAGTTAGCAACAGCCAGACCAACATTCTTTGTGACAGGATGTGAGGAGTTGAATCTAGTTATCAGGAAACTCCCCCTATCCCATAAGAACTCCTTAGCTCTAACAGCTTCGGAATCCATATAAACACCAAATTCCCTCGTTAGCCGGTTGATGGCCGAGGGAATCCATGCGTCTCCCAAAATCAGCAGGCCACCCCCTTCCTCCACGAATTCTATCAGCGCGTCTACCTCTGCATTTGAGAAAGGCTGCCTTGGAACAGCTATTACAACAAAGGTGTAAAGCTCTAGCTCTTCGTAAGTTAATGGTCTTTTTGTCTCCCTCACAACCGCAAATCCATATTTCTCAAGCAGCCCAGAGAAGTCACCTAAGTAATACCACTCTGGGTGATCAATACCTTCACCTCTCGCAATCTCTTTAGCCCTTTCAAGTGAGATACTTGCTAGCTCATCGTGAGAATCATCGAACAGAACCCGAAGTCCTGATAATTCCATTAGAACCTGACAGGCATTCAATGCCCTTTCTCCAGATTTAGCAAATTCTCCATTTTGCAGGAGGATTTTAGCTTGGTTTAAATAATCTTCGGTTGAGGAGACATCAAGCCCAGATTCCCTAGCAATGGTTCTGAGACTTTCGCCTAGTTTGATCATTGCCTTTACGCCCAACTCGAGAGCTGATTGAAAGTCTTGCTGCTTGTAGAGAACTTTAGCTTCTTCCAAGAGTTGCACAGCTTCGGATACTTCATAGCCCCTCACTTTAGCTCTTCCGATGATTGTCCCATCAATGTATACAGATTTAAAGGCAATAATTTTTTTCTTAACTGAATTCAGCTGACTAGGTTTCAATGCAGCTACCATGATGACTTGCTTGGGATCAATGCCTATTCGCAAATCCTTGGGTAAAGTGGTATGCGGTGAAATAAGTTCGAACTTCCCGTCTCTCACAGCATAGATGGCATATTCCACGTCGTTAGGCAAACCATAGGCGGAGAGATCTAACCTCAGATTGAATGAAACCCTTTTATCCCATATATTGACAAAGATATAACCTATACTTCTATCTGGTGCCATCCAAGCGCTGTGCAGAACGGAGGGGGTTTCTATATCAAGGGCACCTCTTGGCAGGAGATGCGTGACTTTGACGTTCGGAACTTTAATAGATGGAGATGGGAGCATCCTGCCATAGAAGAGAAAGTCATGGGCATAACCGAAAGCAGCCAAAGCAGTTTTCCAATATAAATCGAGGACATCCGAAACCAGGAAGGCCTCATAGACGTTTTGAATCTTCCCCCGAACGAAGGCTTCAGCAACAGTCCAAGTCATGTTCATTCCCTTCCTTACTCCACCGCGAGTGCATGTCGAGATATAATCGTGGTAGATGTACGAGAACAGGGGTACTATCTTAACAAATTCTGTACCATATTTACGAACAAAACAATCATTTATAAAAAAACTATGGTCATCAGATATATACATTTCAAAGTAAGGAATGAGTAACTCATACATCCCTTCTCCTACTAGGATAAGATCGGGATTGATCTTGCGTGCTTCCTCACGTATTGTCGAGACCATTTTCTGGGAAGCCTCAAACCACCACTTGCCGTAGCCCAGAGGATGGCCATGTTCTGCACTATAACAACCGTAAACATCATTGGGGATTTGATCTATCTGAAGTCCATCGACCCCGTATTTAGCAAGCTGCAATGCATTATTGAGCACGGATTCTTGCCAGATTGGCGAGGACAGACAGACGCTAGCAAATCGACCTTCATCTCCTAACTCCATTGTTCCATCTCTATTTACTACCGTCCATTGTTTGCCAATCTTCGCAAAGCTATCGAAGCCAGTAAACCAAAGGAGGGCTGAAAGTCCTGGCATCACCCGATTCCCCTGGACATGCATCTCTTCGATCGCTTTCTTAAATGCTTCTCCCCCATCATGAGGTGGAAACGAATCTGGAGCTGTCCATGCACCCTCTTTCTCCCACCCCATCCACCTCAGCATAACAGGCATATTCAAACAATCGGAGTGGAAATTGACAAGTGCTGCCGTCCAGGCAAAAGTATTTTTTGGCCCCCCAAGATAGTTAGAGTAACTGGTTATTCCTATCATAGGCACCGCCTCTTTGAACCACTCAGGAATATCTTCCCTTTGGTAGAGCGGCCCTTGCTGAGTCCACCACTGCTTAACCGCCCATTCGCGGTAGATGTCTGCTGCCGCATACCAGTCTCCATCGTATACACCGACAACTGTGTCGTAGCTCATTGAGTAGTCTTCCCCAGGCACTTCTGGATTAAGGTGGTGGACTCTTATGCTTAAATTGTTATTCCAGCGCTCTACGGCGAAAG